>CAZYGL010000211.1:1536-3497 GCA_964647335.1 uncultured Syntrophomonas sp.
TTTGGCCATTTTGATACCTCCCCTATTTCTCTTTCATCAGTTAAGATTCAATTAACAAATAGTTAAACCAATTAACTGTTGTTCCTCACCCTGCCATAAAAATATTGGCTTGCTGAAACTTGATCCTATTGATAATATAAGTATATCATTATGTATTGTTATTAACTATTTTCATGGGAGGAAATTTTAAATGATCGAACAGACTGCGAGAGTACTTAAAGCCCTGGGAGAGCCAACCCGATTGAAAATAATCAGATTTCTCTCGGAGCGCGAACTCTGCATCTGTGAATTGGTGGCTATACTGGACATGAGCCAGCCACGGGTCTCACAGCATGTAAAAGTCCTTAAACAAGCGGGCCTCATAAAGGAGCGGAGAGTCAAGCAGAATTCATACTTGAGTCTGAATCTGCATGTTTTGAATGGAACTGATATCGCTTCTTTCAGCACATTGATGAGGTCTGAAATAGCTGATATTCCTGAGCTTAAGGAGGAAAACCAAAATTTCCTGGCTTTGGACTGTAATGAAACCGTGATCTGCTGCAAGAAAGGCGTTATGCTGCCGGGAGAGATAAAGCTCTCCAAAATTGTATAGACTAGATGTGTAGAAAATAAAGAGTCAATTGAGGGAGGGTTTGTTTATGGAAATCAAGGTCTTGGGTCCTGGTTGTTCAAGGTGTGAAAATCTTGAGAAAGAGGTGCGCAACGCTCTGGCGGAACTGGATGTGGCTGCGGATGTGAAGAAGGTCAAAGACATACAGCAGATGATGGCCTATAAGATTATGTCCACTCCAGCTTTAGTCATTAATGACAAGCTCAAAGTAGCCGGCCGGGTGCCCAAACGCGACGAGATCAAGAAATACATCCAGGAGGAAATGTAATTTCGGCTTCGATACTGGATTGCGGTTTGAGAGGAGGTTTGGGGATGGATTTTAAGAAAGTGCTGCTGGGCACTGATTTTTCCAGGCCGGCCATGCAGTTGTTGGACTGCTTGGATGAATTCCAGACCTTGGGCTTGGAGGAAGTGGTATTGGTGCATGTTATCGATACTCGAGCCAAAGGGGCGACAAAGGCTTTTCGCAGTTTTGAGCAAGAAATACTGGCAGCCCAGAAAAAAAGGCTGGAGTCCCTAGGGCTCAAGGTGAAGGTGATGACCCCTGTCGCTATACCCAACCTGGAACTTGCCAAAATAGCTGAGGAAGAACACGTGTCGATGGTACTTATTTCTTCCCATGGCCGGGGTATCATTAAGAATATCTATCTGGGCAGCACTACTAATGATGTGATAAGGGTGGCTACCGTCCCGGTACTGATAGAGAAATACCGGGATATCGATACTGAAGCCTGCAGCATCATCTGTCTCAATAAGTTCAAGAAAGTACTCCTGCCCCTTGATTTCTCAGTCCATTCTCGCCAGTTGCTGAATGAAATTCGCGGATTGGCAGATCTCATTGAGGAGTTGGTCCTGCTGACGGTAATCGAAGGTGCTTATGACGACCAGGAATTGATGCTAGCTATTGAGGATCGGGAGGTCTTGATTCAGGCGGCCAAAAACGAATTGGAACAGCTCGGTCTGAAGGTTAAGACCTTGATTCACAAGGGATCAGCTGCCATTGAAATCGTGGCAGTTGCCGAACAGGAAGACACCACACTGGTCATGCTTGCCAAACGCGGCCAAGGATTGATCAAAGAGCTTCTCCTGGGCAGCACCGCCCATGAAGTTGCCAAGCGATCCACACGCCCTGTGCTACTGATACCAACAAGCAGTGAGCAGCACGTTAGCGATAAATAAACAATTATCGACGAATATAATTAAGCAGGTGAATTCTATGTTTATATTCAAATTTCTTAATGATCAAGTACTGAAAATGCAGTGGCTTTACGATCTGGTGCGTTCACTGGTGGAGAACGTTTTACACCTGGATATGAGTACCCGTTTGGGTGGCAGTGTACATTTTTTCATT
>CAZYGL010000212.1:0-3486 GCA_964647335.1 uncultured Syntrophomonas sp.
TACAAGGCCGCCCGGCAGCTGCTGGTAGACCGACAGGAATACGACAAGATGGCCCAAGCCATCAATCCTTACGGGGACGGCAAAGCAGCTGTCCGTATAGTTCAGGTCATCAAGGACTTCCTTTATATACGCATTGGGGCTCAGTAGAACTGTCTTTGCACATCAAGCATGAGGATACCAGAGGCAATCGATATTCTCATTTGCTGAACAAACAAAGGAGGCAATAATGGCAGAGATCAAATTCGGTACCGATGGTTGGCGGGCTATAATCGCAGATAAATTCACTTTCGAAAATGTGAAGCTGGTGACCCAGGCTATCGCCAATTACCTGAAGAACGCCAACCTGATCAAGAAAGGCATCGTCATTGGCTATGACAACCGTTTCCTGTCGGAACATTTTGCGGCTGAATGTGCCCGGGTCATGACCGGCAACGGAGTGCGGGTCTTCATGACCGTCAAGCCGGTTCCTACCCCCCTGACCGCATTTGCGATCCGGGCCTGCCAGGCCGGAGGGGCTATTATGATTACTGCCAGCCACAATCCTCCCGAATACAACGGGATAAAATTCATTCCCGAATACGCTGGCCCGGCTCTGCCTGCAGTGACCGATGCCATCGAGGAAGAGGTCAGGCGCATCCAGGAGGGGTGCCGCATCTATGAACTGGACCTCAAGGAGGCCCAGGCCCTGGATCTCCTGAAGGAAATTGACCTGGACCGGGAATATATGGGGCAGATTTTCAAGGTGGTAAGTCCTGAAACCTTCCAGAAGCGGCCGCTTAAAGTGGTGGTTGATCCCATGTACGGATCCGGACAAGGCTACCTGGACAGGATGCTGACTGAAGTAGGATGTGAAGTCCGCACTATTAATAATTACCGTGATCCTCTTTTCGGCGGGACCATTCCTGAACCTACCGGTGCGGGCCTGCCAGATCTCAAGCGGGCGGTGGTCAATTACCAGTATGACCTGGGACTGGCCCTGGATGGGGATGGTGACCGCTTCGGCATTGTCGATGAACAGGGCGAATTCGTCGATCCCAACCGCTTCGCCTATATGCTTTTCGAGCATCTGCTTGCCACCCGGACCTTCCGCGGCCCGGTATGCCGGTCTTTGTCAACCACCCATAACCTGGACCGTATGGCCAAGGAGAACGGGCTGGGGGTGATAGAGACCAAGGTGGGTTTCAAATATATCTCTGAATCCCTGCGTGAAAAGGGCTGTATCCTGGGAGTCGAAGAGAGCGGCGGCTTGAGCATTTTTGGCCATATACCCGAAAAAGACGGCATCCTGGTAGGAATGCTGGCCGCAGAGATGCTTTCCGCCACCGGCAAGACATTCTCACAGCTGAATGCGGAGGTTTTTGAAAAATACGGGATGATGCTAAGCGAGCGGCTGGATGTGAAGATGACCCCGGCCGAAACAGAAAGCCTGCTCAGCCGGATGAAGGATTACCAACCCAAGACCCTGGCCGGGATCAAGGTCGATACAGCCAACGAACTGGAAGGCAAGAAAATTATCCTGGAGGACGGCAGTTGGGTCCTGGTCCGACCTTCGGGTACCGAACCCCTGGTGCGGGTATACGTTGAAGCGCTTGACAGGCAGCGCCTGGAGGAGATTCGCCGCGAGGTGCTCAAAGCCCTGGAGATTAAAACCAATTAGACCGGTGGAATTTCGCGCTCCATGAACCTCCGGCAAGCGATTTTCCTGCTGTCGCTTCCCGGAGGTTTACTTGACTCTGATGGCTCTAAACTAGATGAGGTGATACCGTGTTGGAGAAATGCCTGGAAATATTGTTTCCCCAGGAATATTGCAGCATTTGCCGGAGCCCGGGCAGGTACAACGCCAAACAGCCCTGGTGCCAGGAATGCATGGACCAGATGATAGAGCTGCAGTGTTCCGGGGTGAACTGCCAACGCTGCGGCAAGTACTTAGAGGACGGGACCGGCATATGTGCGGATTGCCGCCGGGAGGCTCCGGAGTTTGAGTTGGCCCGGGCAGTTGGACCTTATGAAGAGCAATACCGTATCGCCACCAAGGTGCTGAAATTCATGGGCAAGAAATACCTGGCCCCGCAGATGGGTTCCATGATGGCGGAAAAAATACGCCGGGAACCTGGTTTTGGCAAAATAGATCTGATCATACCAGTTCCTCTTTCAGCCAACAGCATGCAGGTGCGAGGATTTAACCAGACCGAACTTTTGGCCAAACAGATTGGCAAAGAGCTGGGGATCAAGGTTGAATGCGGCGCAATCCATAGGGTCAAGGACACCCCTCATCAAACGGAGCTCACCCGGGAGGAGAGAGAAAAAAACCTGCTTAGTGCCTTTACCGTTAAAGAGGGTGTCGATCTCAGGGGAAAAAGCGTCCTCCTGGTGGATGACGTGTATACCACTGGATCAACAGCCCGGGAGTGCACCCGGGTCTTACTGCAGGCCGGAGCCAGTCGAGTGTGCATCATAACCTGGGCAACCGGCAGGGGCTTTTAATACCGCTCAGCCCCGGCCAATCCCGTGATTTGGGGGTGCGAAGCGGGGGCTAAAATTCTTGCTATTCTTCGGACCAATGTATATAATAAAAAATACGAGTCGAGATATGTAACCTTTTCGCACTAAAGCTCGACAATACACAAAAAAGTGAGGGATATCTTAGATGTTCGAAGACAAAATTTTAGTGTGTCAGGATTGTGGTCAGGAGTTCGTATTTACCGCCGGTGAACAAGAGTTCTATGCTGAAAAGGGTTTTGAAAACGAACCCAAGCGCTGTAAGGACTGCAGACAAAACCGCCGGCAAAGCAGTGGCAGCAGAGCCCCGCGTGAGATGTTCAGCGCAGTTTGTGCCGAATGTGGAGCTGAGACCGAAGTACCTTTCAAGCCAGTAGAAGGCAGACCAGTCTACTGTTTGGAATGCTTCCAGAGGCAGAAACAAGCATCACAATAATATAACTTACATACCGGGCTGATTCAGCCCGGTTTTTATTTTTCTGCTTAAGAGCTTGACCAAAAGGTGTGTTTAAGGATATGCTCATTAAGTCTGGCCTTAGTGAGGAAAAAACTGAGTTTTGGGCAGGGACACAGGCCAGGAAACGGCCCGGGCGCAGTACATAATTCGATTCAGTAATTTGGCTATAGCGGGTATAATATGTATATAGCCAGGAAAGGAGTGGTCACATGAGAATGGAGATCAGAGGTAGGAATATCGAGATCACAGACGCACTAAAAGACTATACCACCAAAAGGCTTGCCAAACTTGATAAATACCTGGACGAGGCCAGGATTGCCCAGGTGGCCCTCTCGGTAGAGGGGGAGAAGCACAAAGAAATGCATAAGGTTGAGGTAACTATTCCTTTGAATTTAAATAATCTGCTGTTGCGGGGCGAAGTAAGTGCTGACAATATGTACGCGGCCATTGACCTGGTAGTAGAAAAACTCGACAAACAGATCGAGAAGCACAAGACCAAAATCTACAAGAAACACCGTGGTGTAGGTCTC
>CAZYGL010000213.1:0-3470 GCA_964647335.1 uncultured Syntrophomonas sp.
GAGGCCACCCAGGAGCGCCAGAAATACCTGGCCGAATTGGCAGAGAACCTGTGGAAATAAACCGGGCTGCTTAGCCCTGCTCCTGGCCTAATTCCTGCTTCAGCAGGTAAATGATCAGGCAGGCCCCTCCCAGGGTTATGGCTGTATCCGCCAGGTTGAAAACCGGCCACCAGCCCAGGTCGATGAAATCCTGCACCGCCCTGTATCTCAGCCGGTCCAGCATATTGCCCAGAGTCCCGCCCGCCATAAGCCCCAGGGTATACTGGAGCCAGGGCTCGTGGTGGTATTTGACCTGGTAGCAGACCAGGGCCAGGACCATGACCATGGCCAAACCCAGGAATAGCCAGGTTTGACCCTGCAGCATTCCGAAACTGGCCCCGGGATTCCTGATGTACGTCAGCCACAAGCAGCCATCGACCAGGGTATGGCTTTCCCCCAAAGAGTACCGAGCGGCTATCCAGGCCTTGGAAACCTGGTCAAGTAAAAACACCGCGCTGAGGGTGATCCAGAATCTCACTCGTCTTGCCTCCTATGCCAGTTGCACTTAATGGGGCCTGCCGGGCCGCATAGTCATTATATTCCTTTCCGGGCCAGCCTGCAAAACAAACCACCCCTCCGCTTTACCCCCCTTTTCCCTTGGTTTATAATGAAAACGATTTCAAGTGGCCAATATTTGCACCGGGAGGAATACATAATGGAATCTATCATCAGGGATATCGCCCTGGCCCCCAGCGGCCGGGATAAGCTGGAATGGGTGAGCAACCATATGCCGGTCCTGAACATGATCAAGGCCGATTTCGAACAGAACCAGCCCCTGGCGGGCAAGACCGTGGTCTGCTGTTTGCACCTGGAGGCCAAAACCGGTTATCTTCTCAAAACTTTGCAGGCTGCGGGAGCCAACGTGGTAGCCTGCGCCAGCAATCCCCTGTCGACCCAGGATGACGTGGTGGCAGCCCTGGCGGAAAGCGGCATCACCGTTTTTGCAGTGCATGGGGAAAGCCCGGAAGAATACCAGGCCTATCTCAACCTGGCCCTGGACTGCCAGCCCCAGGTCATCATCGATGACGGAGCCGACCTGGTGTCTTTGCTGCACAAAGAGCGGGTCCAGCAGGCCAAGAAGATCATCGGCGGCTGTGAAGAGACCACCACCGGCATACTGCGCTTGCGCTCCATGAACCGGGACGGGACCCTGCTGTTCCCGATGATGGCTGTAAACGACGCCTACATGAAATACCTGTTCGACAACCGCTATGGCACTGGACAATCGGTATGGGACGGCATCAACCGCACCACCAACCTGGTGGTAGCAGGCAAGACCGTAGTGGTGGTAGGCTATGGCTGGTGCGGCAAGGGTGTGGCCCTGCGGGCCAAAGGCATGGGGGCCAAAGTGGTGGTGACCGAGATAAATGCCATCAAGGCCAATGAAGCCATCATGGACGGCTTCCAGGTCATGCCCATGGATCAGGCTGCCCGCTGCGGCAATGTCTTCATCACCGTCACCGGCAACATCAACGTGATCCGCAAGGAACACATGGAAGTCATGCCTGATCACGCCATCCTGGCCAATGCCGGGCATTTCGATGTGGAGATATCCAAACCCGACCTCTATTCCCTGGCTTGCAGCCGTCGGATCATCAAAAACAATATCGAAGAATGTGTCCTGGACGACGGGCGCAGACTTTACCTCCTGGCCGAAGGCCGCCTGGTCAACCTGGCCGCAGGAGACGGGCACCCGGCCGAGGTCATGGACCTCTCCTTCTCTCTCCAGGCCCTGTCCCTTATCTATCTCATCGAGCACCGGGCCCAATTGGGAAACCATGTCTACAATGTCCCGGTGACCATCGACGAAAAAGTAGCCAGCCTGAAGCTTTATGCCGAAGGCATAGCCATCGACCAGCTCACCCCCGAGCAGAGCAAATATGTGGCCAGCTGGGATATAGACTGATTTAGGGGGAGGTATTCCCGGCTTGAAACTGGATCACAAGTGGAGGGTATTTGGCATCGTCGCGGTGGGCATATTCATCGCCACCCTGGACGGCAGCATCGTGAACATCGCCAATCCCAGCATAGCAGCGGATTTCGGGATTAGCATCGATCAGGTCGAGTGGGTGGTCACCACCTATCTGCTGGCTATCACTGCCACTCTCATTTTTTTAGGCCGCCTGGGTGACAAGATCGGCAGCCACAAAATCTATACCTATGGCTTCCTGATTTTCAGCCTGGGCTCCCTGGCTTGCAGCCAGGCCGGCACACTGGCCCTACTCGTTTCCGCCCGGCTACTGCAGGGCCTGGGCGCAAGCATGATGATGGCTACCGGCATCGGCATCGTCTCCAACACCTTCCCACCTGAAGAAAGAGGCAAAGCCCTGGGATTGACAGGGACCGCAGTGGCAATGGGCAACATGGTGGGCCCCGGTTTAGGGGGACTCTTGCTCTCCCAATTCTCCTGGCCAGCCATCTTCCTGGTCAATGTTCCTATTGGCCTGGCGGGTTTTTTCCTGGGGCGCAGATATCTCCCCGCCCAGGAAGTCAATGCCGCCATCCGCAATTACGATTTCCGCGGCACCCTGCTCCTGGCCGCCTGCCTGACCTCGCTCATCCTCTCCCTGGCCGACGGTCCCGGCATAAATTGGCCTCTGCTCCTTATGGCCCTGGCTTTCCTGGCCGTATTCTACTGGTGGGAGCTAAGAGCCACCTGCCCGGTAATCGACTTCGAGCTTTTCAAGATCCCGGGCTTCGTCCAGGCCAACCTGGTGGCTATATTTGTCTATTTCACCCAGACCTCGGTGTTTTTCCTGCTGCCCTTCTATATGGAGATCATCCAGGGCTACACGCCCTACCAGACCGGGCTGCTGATGACCATCACCCCGGTGGTAATGGCCCTGGTGGCACCTGCGGCTGGTTATCTGTCCGATAAGGTGGGATCCAGCCGCATCATCGCGGCTTCCCTGCTGATGCTCTCCCTGGCCTACCTGATCCTGTCCGGTCTGAATGCCCACGATCCCCGCTTGTTGATCTGGGCCGGCCTGATCTGCCTGGGGATAGGCATGGGCAGCTTCGGCTCACCCAATACCAGCTCCCTGCTGGGTTCGATCCCGGCCCACAAGGCAGGTTACGGAGGAGGATTCATAGCCACCACCCGCAATCTTTCCTATTCCCTGGGAGTGACCTGTTCTGTCGCCCTTTTCAGCTGGATAATGGGGCACCGCGACATCTACCTGCCCTACCAAGTAGCATACATCGAGGCCAACCGCACCGTATACCTCAGTGCCGCTGGGCTTACAATGGCAGCTCTCCTCTGGTGGATTATCCTCCAGTTTAAAAGCCGCAAAGAGACTCCTTCCTGATCAGCCTCAGATCACCTGGCATCTTTGCAGCTCTTCGATCTGCTCTTCACTATATCCCAGTCCCCTTAAAACCTCATAGGTATGCTCTCCATGGGCGGGAGGCGGATATTTGACCTGGGCAAC
>CAZYGL010000214.1:0-1877 GCA_964647335.1 uncultured Syntrophomonas sp.
AGCGGGATTCGCTTTCAGGATTGAACCAGTACACCTTTTTGGCGTGAGACTTGATGGATTCGAGAGCCGGGAGTTGGTCATTGAACCAGTTATTACGGGCATCCCCGAAGATCAGGACACTGGTTTTGTGGGTGAGCAGATTCTCGTAACCGGCCAGGAAATTTACGAAGGTGGTGCCGTAATCGGTATAACCTCGTCTGCCGATTACTGACCGGGTGTGGGTGAGTATAGCGGTGCGCAGGGTAAGGGGATCACTGGAGGTCATGAGGTCGGTAACCTCCTGCACTTCTTCGATGAAAGCGAAAGTGCGCAGCTGCTGGAAGAATCTCTGCATGGAAGCCAGCATGGCCAGGGCAAAACAGCTGAAAGTCATTACTGATCCGGATATATCGCAGAGGGCGATGATGACCGGTTTATCCTTGTGTTTCTGGGTGCTGACCAGGTCCAATGGCACCCCTCCCGTTGACATGCTCTGGCGGATGGTGCTGCGGAAATTGATATGACTGTAGTCATGACGCTTATTCTTCTTGATCATCCGGGCGGCCAGACGTTTGGCGATCACGGGAAAGAGTGACTCCATCCTGCGGACTTCGTCTAGATTGGCCAGGGCGAAGTTCCGATCCAGAGGATTGCGGGTGGCTTGGGAGAGCCCGCCCCGGACCGACTGCATACCGTGGATAGGAAGGGCTGCTCCGGCATATTCGCTGCCATCATCTACCGGCCCCATGTCCCTCCAAACTGGCGCAGTCCATACAGGGGATGGTTCAGTTCTACTATCTCCAGGGTGAAAAAAGCGCTGGAATAGATCCTGGAACATAACCTGGTGGCTGGCTTCTTTGACCAGGGTAGAACCCAGGCAAGACTGGAATTGTTCTTCCCGGTCCCAGTCCACCAGCAGTATAGCCCGGAAACAATCCTCCACTTGGCTGGCGGAAATGGGTATGCCTGCATGCCTGAGGCTCCATATGAAATCTTGTATGCCGGCAATGAAGCTCATGGCTGCGCTCCTAGCGCCAGCTCCGGCCTGAGAGCGGTCCGGTCTGGAAACTCAAATCGTTGCGGCTTCTGATCATGGCTTCCAGTTTGGAAATATCATCCCGGTGCTTGATGAAGACATTGAGGGTTTGCAGGGTAATAGCTGGATCCAGGTCATCTATACCCAGGACCATCAGGGAATAAGCCCAATCAATGCTTTCTGCGATACTGGGAGCTTTTTTTAGCTCGACCAGGCGGATCCGGTTGGCAACTGCTGCTATTTTTTTCGCCATGCCCGGTGCCAGGTCAGGCAGTCTGGCTAGCAGGATCTGCTCTTCCATTTCGGCAGTCGGGAAGTCCAGGTATAGATAGAGACAGCGGCGCTTCAGGGCTTCCGAAAGTTCGCGGGTGGCATTGGAGGTCAGGAAAACTACAGGCTTGGTACGGGCAGCTACAGTGCCCATCTCTGGTATGGTTATCTGGAATTCGGACAGGAGTTCCAGGAGCATAGCCTCGAATTCGAAGTCCACCTTGTCGATCTCATCTATCAAAAGAACCGACGGGCTAGGGGAGCTGATAGCCTGGAGCAGGGGGCGGCGCAGCAGGTATTCGGAGGAGAAGATGTCCTGCTCCACTTCCGCTACCTCCAGTTGTCGGTTGGCCACAGCCTGGATGTGGAGCAGCTGGCGCTTGTAATTCCACTCGTACAAGGCCTTGGATTCATCGATACCTTCATAGCACTGCAGCCGTATGAGGGGGAGGGCATTCATGCGACCGTAAGCCAGGGCGATACCGGTTTTGCCGACCCCGGCGGGACCTTCCACCAGCAGGGGTTTTTGCAGAGTCTCAGCCAGGTAAAGTATAGTGGCGGTTTTCTCATCGCAAATATAGTCTGCTGCTCG
>CAZYGL010000214.1:1977-3463 GCA_964647335.1 uncultured Syntrophomonas sp.
GCCTCACCAGGGGTACCGGACATCTTGATGGGTACTCCGGTCAATGGAATATCGCGCCCGGTTCCTTTGAAATTGGGGAGTTTTAAGATCATCTCCCGGGCAATCACCTGAGGATGGTTGCACATCTCCTCCATAGTCAGAACTGGAGTGAAGCAGATGTCGTTGTGGGCGAAAAACTCTACCCATTCATCTCTGGTCTTGGTCATCATAATGGCTCTTATATCAGCTTGGATATCTTGCTGCAGGGCCGGATTCCACTGGGGCTTAATATATTCGGCCCGGTCCAGTTTCCCGCAAAATTCAGCCCAGAATTTATCTTCGACCGCTCCTAAACTAACATGTTTGCCATCCTTGCATTCATAAACATTGTAACATGCGTACCCGCCAGTCAAGACATCATTGCCCATTTCCGGCAGCCTGCCCCAGCCGGCCCACTCACCCAGTGTATAGGCAAGGAGGCTGATGGAACAATCCAGCATGGCTACATCGCAGAGTTGGCCTTCGCCAGTCTTTTCGCGGCTGGCCAGGGCCAGGAGAATAGCGATCACCGAATAAAGGGTTCCACCGGCTATGTCAGCTATCTGTACGCCGGACATGGCCGGCCTGCCCTTGTATACCCCGGTCATACCGGTGACCCCGGCCAGGTTTAGATAATTGAGGTCATGGCCGGCAGCGTCTTTCATGGGGCCGGTCCACCCGTAACCGGTGATGGCACAGTAGATGATTCCCCGGTTGACTTTCTTGAGGGCATCATAGTCAAGGCCCATCTTCTTCATAACTCCAGGGCGAAACTGGTCGACCACCACGTCAGCTTTGGCAACCAGCTGGCGGAATATCTCCTTGCCGGCTTCCTGTTTAAGATCCAGGGTGATACTTTTTTTATTGCGGTTAACGGTGGGAAAACGGGCACTCTCACCTTCGATACAGGGGGTAAGGGTGCGCCCCAGGTCACCACCACGGGGATCCTCTACTTTGATCACTTCTGCCCCGAAATCGGCCAGGATCTGGGTGCAGAAGGGACCGGGCAGGTATCTGGACAAGTCTAAAACTTTTATTCCCTCTAATGGTAAACTCATAATCTCCCTCCGTTCTAATCTGTACTACATTTACAAGTTTTCCAATGCAAAAAGGGCGGGTGATAGCCCCAAAATACACTATCACCCCAATAAAAAATAAAATTAAGAGGAGGTTTATATTGCACCGGCCCGATATGGGCCGGGCAGTATCTATAGTATGTCTATGGAGTAAAACCAATGCACTCCGGCTTGAATATCTTTTTCCGGGACAACGGACACATTGGATATCAAGTGCAAATCCATCTGCTGATTAAAATCTGAGTTTCTGGTTCGATTCAGAAGAATTGGAAAAAAGACTAACCTCATGTCATTAAGAATTTAGCCTGGCACTGCTGGCATTGCTCACAGTGCCAGGCATCATCGATAGGTGTCGCAAGGGTGCATTCCATCAGAAGAAACAACCGTAGGAG
>CAZYGL010000215.1:0-3460 GCA_964647335.1 uncultured Syntrophomonas sp.
CGACTGTCAGCAATAGCAGAACGATTATGATCAGAAACGCCTGCAGATTCCGCTTCTTCATGATTTCAACCCCCACCCTATATATCGACTTCGTTGACCTCTACCAGAAACAGAACCCCGCATTTGAAAGCCTGCCAGTCTCAAGTAACCGGCAGGCAAAGAATCTCCAGAATAACTATTTTAATAAATCCTTCATGGCCGCAAATTCTTCAGGAGTTATTTCACCCTTCGCCAACCGCGCTTTGGCGATGTCCAGGGCGGTAGGCGGTCCTGCCTGTTGGGGTGAACTTTTCATAAAATGGCGGATAAGAGCTATGGCCAAAACAGCTAAAAGTATAAAGCCCAGTATCTCGACTACCAACCACCAGCCGCTCCACGGCCCCATCCAGTTACATCACCCATCCCAATAACGATACATTGCACACGCCCCCTTTTCTCATGAAAAGTGATCATGGAATAGGACTCCCTTATCTCTAGTATACTCTGCAAAGCGTCTGAAAAACAGGAAACAGACCGTGCGCCTACTTCCACCTGTTCACCTGGTTTCCCGACCATTTCCGCTGGAAAAGCGCGCTTGAAAATTCGAATTCCCTGCGTTGTACCCATATTTCTAGTACCGATCTTGCTTTGGATAGGTTCCATAACCGGGAAGACGGGTGCAAGGGCCTGGGTAAGCGTGACGTTCATCATTACTGTTGCCTTCGCTGTATTGTATGCTTTCTTTTAGGGACTGCCATAGGAATACCTTGTGTAATCCCAATAAGCAGTTTGCCGGGGTTTGCTGACCATAAAGTCTCTGTGCCAGCTTGCAGTTTTGCCGATGGTTACCTCACAGCTTCAACAGCCTGATATTTTATTATTGTCCCTCGATCCATATATGTTTTTTTAGACTAATATTTTAGTGATCTCGTCCTCGCTCCTGTTCAGATTGAGGTAAAATGATCCGGATTTATGGTTGATGATAGCTCGAATATCTGTTATTATTCTCTTAGCAAAGGGGAGTAACTTGCTAGACAAAGTCAACAACCGATCGCAAGATCTGGCTTTGTCGGCCCGAAGGGCTTAGTGAGACCTTTGTCTCCATACAAGGAGGCAAAGGTCTTTTTTGTTTAAGTTTTTATGCGCATGTTAAGGAGGGCTGTCAAAATGAGATCAGATGCATAAGAGTGAACTCTTCATAGTTTATCGAACAAGAGATGTTTTCAAGCATACAAGGAGGCTAATCCAATATGAATAATATAAAAGCATTTGCGCTGATGAGCGGGCTGTCGATTCTGCTGGTCCTACTAGGAAGTGCATTGGGCGGGACAAACGGAGCCGCAATATTTTTCTTGATATCTCTGGGCATGAATCTATTCAGCTACTACTACAGCGATAAAATGGTCATTAAAATGACAAAGGCCCAGGAAATCGAGGAGTCCAAGGCTCCCCAGATCTATGCAATGATAAGGAAACTCACTTCACGGGCTGGCATGCCCATGCCCAAGATATATGTTACTCCTTCCATGCAGCCCAATGCCTTTGCTACCGGCAGAAATCCCGAACACTCAGCTGTAGCTGTAACTCAGGGCTTGCTGGGCATACTTGACCAGGATGAGCTGGAGGGAGTTCTGGCCCACGAGATCGCCCATATCAAGAATCGGGACATCCTGATCGGGACCATAGCCGCATCTATCGCTGGCGCAATCGCCATGATCGCCAATGTCGCACAGTGGGGTCTGATGTTCGGCGGCTTCGGGGGGAGTGATGATGACGATGGGGGTGGGATTTTGGGTACTGTAGTCATGGCTCTCCTGGCACCCATAGCAGCCATGATCATCCAGATGGCGATCTCGCGTTCGCGAGAATATGGGGCCGATGAAACCGGGGCATTTTTAGCCGGGAATCCGCAGGGTTTGTCAAGTGCGCTGCTTAAACTGCAGGCTGCTTCGCAGCGTGTGCCCATGGAGATTAGTCCGGGGGTTGCCCATATGTTTATCATAAATCCGCTGGCTGGTTTCAGCTTGGCCAGTCTGTTCAGCACCCACCCGCCGGTCGAACACAGGGTTGCTAAACTGAATCTTATAAGGTCATAGACTAAGGTCGGTCATTTAAGAAAAACGAGAAGACTCTTTCCAAGGAGGGCCCAGGTCGGGACCTCCTTTCGGAAATGAGTTACCCGGATGGAGGTGAGTTGTCTTTATGGAAATATTCACAACTGAATTTTGGTCAATAGTTTTTTCGATCGTTATTATCGACCTGGTTCTGGCTGGGGATAATGCCATAGTTATCGGCCTGGCGGCCAGGCATGTACCGAAACAACATCAGAAAAAAGTCATTCTGTGGGGGACAGCAGGAGCCATCGTGGTACGGTCTCTCCTGACCTTGGTAGTAGTGTGGCTGCTAAATATCCCTGGGCTATTGCTGGCGGGTGGTCTGCTGCTGGTATGGATCGCATATAGACTTCTGGTCGAAGAAAAGAAGCACGGCGGGATGGAGCTGGGGGACAACCTCTGGTCAGCAGTAAAAACAATCGTCATTGCCGATGTGGTGATGGGACTGGATAACGTACTGGCAGTAGCAGGCGCGGCCCACGGGAGTTTTTTATTGGTAATAGTAGGTTTGCTGATCAGTATTCCTATCGTGGTTTGGGGCAGCACCATCATTTTGACTTGGGTGGAGCGTTATCCGTCCATTATCTACCTGGGAGCCGGGGTTCTGGCTTGGACAGCTGCCAAAATGATTGCCGACGAGCCGCTTCTAAACCAGCTATTTTTAGACTATTCCATGCTAAAATTGGGATTAGGACCATTAGTGGTAACCGTGGTGCTATTGTTGGGTGCCATTAGGAACAGGAAAACCAAGGCATATTATGAGGAGCAATAGAGATCACTATTGGATCGACTTTTGTACTAAGCTGAATTATGGAGGTGTTGGCCAATGATGAAGATATTGATACCTGTAGACGGATCGGTGGGAGCTGAAAAAGCCGTGCGGTTTGCTATTTCAATTGCTGAAGGCAAAGAAAAGGAGATAACCTTATTAAATGTCCAGCCCAGCTACAATTTGCCCAACATGAAAATATTTTTCAATCAGGAACAAATAAAGGCATTTCAGCAGGAAGGGGCCCAAGAAGTGTTTGCCCGCAGTCTGGAAATAACTGATAGCCTTTCTGCCCAGGTAAGTACTTTGGTAAGAATCGGAGATCCAGGTAAAGAGATCTGTGCCGAAGCGAAAGCCAGTGGGACAGACCTAATTGTAATGGGATATCGAGGACTCGGGGGGATCAAAAGAACCATAATGGGCAGTGTTGCTACCCATGTACTGCACGAAACCCCATGTCCTGTGCTGATTGTACCCTAAGGTAATCACGATCGAAAAAACCTCAGTGCCCCCGGACTTTGTCATAATGAGACAGGTAATCTTCCACTGTGATCTTCCTGCAGAGTTCGGCAATAAGATCATAGGGAATAGTATCGAT
>CAZYGL010000216.1:0-3458 GCA_964647335.1 uncultured Syntrophomonas sp.
CTGTTCACCCTAACCTACTTATTTGCGCAGGTCCTCAAGAGCAGCCCCGGCACGGATTTGCTCCAAATAAGTGCCGAAGGCATCATCTTTTTTCTCGGCCAGCAAATGATCCATCAGCTGAGCCTTTACCTCGTCAAAGCTTCTTTGGCTGGCATCCTCTTTCTTGCCGGCCTTGATAATATGGTAGCCAAACTGGCTCTTCACTGGGTTGGGGCTCAAATCACCTGACTGCAGCGCCAGGGCCGCCTGCTTGAATTCGGGCACAAAATTAGTGGTTTCGTTTACCGTACCCACGTCTCCGCCACGGTCTTTACTGCCCGGATCCTTTGAGTACTGAGCGGCTAAGGCCGCAAAATCTCCGCCTTGTTTGAGTTTGCTGATTATGTCCTGGGCCTGCTGTTCGGTGTCAACCAATATATGAAATATTCTCATTCCTCCTGGATCACTGAACAAAGCCCGGTTTTCCTGGTAATAAGCCTTGGCTTCTGCCTCACTGACAGTCAAATCTCCCGTGACCTTGCTCTCTAAAAGCCCAAATAACTGAGATATCTCTATTTCAGTACGAAGGTCTGATTCGCTCATCTGCAGTTTGTCGAGAAATTTCTGATATCCGTCTGATTGGCCTGCATTTTGGGTTTGTTTGAACGTTTCCAGGGCAGTCTCCACTTCCTGCGGATTCAGCTGCAGCCCCTGTTTGACAGCTTCCTGGCGCACCAGTTCTTTGGTCAGCACCTCTTCAAACGCCCGGTCCTTAATCCTTGTTACCGTCTCCGGATCTTTGGATTCATCCAGGGTCACCCCCAGTTGGTTTTCATAATCCGTTTTCAGGATCGTATATTGCTGATCAAGCGCCTTCTGGTTGATCCTGACCCCATTGATAACAGCAACATCAGGGCTTGGCTGTTCCTTGGCGCCGCATCCCGCTGCAGCTATACAGATCAAAATTACGATCAAAAATCCAGTCAATTTCTTCAATTCCATTCTCCTCTTTTGCAGTATTAAGCCGTCTGTGCAAGAGCTTGGTACCCGCGCTGCATCCTCGCTGGCAGCAGTCCGCATGTGTTTCCTGTTATTACTTCCTGCTTAAACGGGCCTTGGCCTCGTCATATCTCTTTTGTTCTTCATCTGTTTCGATTATCAAGGGAGGAATCGCCGTAGGCCGGCGGTTGCGGTCCAAGGCTACCATTACGAAATAACCTTCCATGGCTGGCTTGATATCTCCCCGGTTTAGGTTTTCAACATTGACCGTTACATAAATTTCCATTGAAGTCCGTCCGGTATAGATCAATTCAGCATCGCAGATAACCAGATCGCCCACTAGTATAGGCTCCTTGAAAACCAATTTATCCACGCTTACTGTGACTGTATTGCCCAGGCAGTGGCGCGTAGCTACTACTCCTGCGGCTGTATCCATCAATTTCATTAGTTCGCCGCCATGCATATTGCCGGCGGAATTGGCATGGTAGGGCAAGACCACCTGTGCCATGGTAATATGGGTTTCTTTTGCGGTTTTCCCTTTCAACCCTTTGCCTCCCTTCTTCTCTGCTTCTAGCCTGCTTGGGCAGCCTGTTTTTCCCAAGTTCAGGAGAGCAGTCAAAACACCTATGACCTCAAAAATTATATTTCGTTACTGTCCTCTTTTCTTCCTGCTCTGACACGCAAAACAAAGGGGAGTCCTCCGCCGGAGTACTCCCCTTGCTCACCTGTATAATTTGAGAATAACGTTCTGTAGATTTATACGGCACCTTGGGCAGCCATGGCTTCCGCAACCTTCAGGAATCCAGCAATGTTAGCCCCTGCTACCAGGTTGTCGCCGAATCCATATTCCTTAGCAGCTTCACTTGACTTCTTGTAGATGTTGACCATGATGTCTTTTAGTTTGGAGTCAACTTCTTCGAAGGTCCAGGCATATCTCATGCTGTTCTGGGACATCTCCAGGGCAGATACTGCTACGCCGCCTGCATTGGCAGCTTTGGCGGGAGCAAACAAAACTCCAGCCTTATGGAATATTTCAACTGCCTCAGGAGTGGAAGGCATATTGGCACCTTCACCTACAGCGATACAGCCGTTTGCAACCAGGGTTTTCGCAGCTTGTTCATCCAGTTCGTTCTGGGTAGCGCTTGGAAGAGCGATATCACAAGGCACGGTCCAGATACCGTCGCCTTCGAAATATTTGGCGGTGCTGCATTCTGTACAGTAGTCGGTGCAGCGTTTCCGCTCAACTTCTTTTATCTTCTTGATAAGATCCAGATCGACACCGGTATCGTCTACGAAATATCCGTTGGAATCACTCATGGCAACCACTGTGGCTCCCAGTTCCATTGCCTTCTGCGCTGCATAGATGGCTACGTTTCCGGATCCAGAAATGACTACCTTCTTGCCGGCAAAGGACTGTCCTTTGGCCTTCAGCATTTCATCAACGAAATAAACCAATCCATATCCGGTAGCTTCAGTCCTGGCCAGGCTGCCGCCCCAGGTGAGACCCTTGCCGGTCAAAACACCTTCATACAGTTTGGTGATCCGTTTGTACTGACCATACATGAAACCGATCTCACGTCCGCCCACTCCGATGTCACCAGCCGGAACATCCACATCTGCCCCGATATGCCGGTATAATTCGGTCATAAAACTCTGGCAGAACCTCATGATTTCATTGTCCGACTTGCCCTTGGGATCAAAATCGCTGCCGCCTTTGCCTCCGCCAATAGGAAGGCCGGTCAAGGAATTCTTGAAGATCTGTTCGAAACCCAGGAATTTGATGATTGAAATATTGACCGAAGGATGCAGTCTCAATCCGCCTTTATAAGGACCGATAGCGCTATTGAACTGGATTCTGAACCCGCGGTTCACCTGAACTCTGCCATTATCATCTAACCAGGGAACTCTGAAAATAATCTGGCGTTCGGGTTCCACGATTCTCTCCAGGACCCCAGCCCGGGCAAATTCGGGATGTCTTTCCACAACGGGTGCCAGTGATTCGAGTACCTCTGTCACTGCCTGTAAAAATTCTGGTTCATGGGCATTTCTCTGCATGACTTTTTCCAATACGCTGCTGGTATAAGACATTGCTTTTCTTCCTCCTTCGGAATATTAATTATGAATTTGTAGTGCTCGTTTTCAGCTCTTCCAAATTATAAATATAATACTCACAAAGTTAAATAGATTTTGCCCAGATATATTGTATGCATGCTGCCTGCACAAGACTGAGCAATGTCTTATCCTTTTCTTTGATGCTAGACTTGCTCCGAACCGCAAAATTTGACCATGGCTGGATCGCTGAAAATATTGGACGCGAATAAATTGCCATCCGCCGGCAAAACCAGTCTGGCCCGTCCATCCGGGAAGTCGAATCCCTTCTGGAACTGGACTGGCTGTGACCAGCGTCGATCTTTTACTATCTTTTCCCCTCGTTCATGCATATCATGGCTGCCGGGACGGAGGGTCCTGATCATTTGCGT
>CAZYGL010000217.1:0-3171 GCA_964647335.1 uncultured Syntrophomonas sp.
GCTGCAGTATACCTGCAGATCATCCAAGGAGCCTGTCTTGAATAGTTCCATGCTTTTGGCTGCCAGCGCCTTGAGGCAATCATCCTCCGTAATGTCGGTTCCCAGTGCCTGATTGATAAATTCTAGGGGCAATTTTATCCTCTGGTTGATGACCAGGGGCGCACTGTCCAATGCCACCTCTTGGCCATTGACTGAAGCCTGCTTACTGCTGACTCCAACTGTAAATTGGGCATTACCGATCTTTACGGTCGCTTTCCGGGTTGCATCATCCCAGTCAACGCTGGCACCCTGGGCTTCGGCAATGAACCTCAATGGTACATAGAATCCGTTTGCCTGGCTGCTGACCGCACCAGCACTCCCGGCATTCCCGCCGATCATGGTCACTATCAGCAAGAATACCCATGTTGCCCTAAATAAACGCTCCAACTCCCATCCCCCTCTTTCAGCCACCTTTTGAATTACCTAAACGGGTTCTGTGTTCAGCAATTTGCGCCCGAATTCCCTATACTGTTCCAGGTATCCTCGGAAGGATTCCACTGAATCTTGAGGCCGTCATTAATGATTTCGAATCCACTGTCTCTTAGCAGCTCGGTGATGGTCTTGATGCTCTCCCCGCTCCAACCGTAAGAGCCAAAAGCTGCGGCTTGGATTTTAAACCTCGAACGCTATTACCCTAAAACCTCTACCCTCTGGCCCGCTTCTGGCCCAGGAGCAGGATTTTGATGTCCCCATCGGCCTGGTAACTGGCGTACAAAAGGTACGGGGCTAGAAACATAGTCCCGCCAAAAAAGCCCATCAAACCCAGGATAAGTCCGCCGGGGGAAAAATGGTGCCGCCAAGCCAGCCACAGTGCTGAGAGCAGAAGAAAACACATCAAGTCAAAATTGAACATGCCGGGCCAGGTCAGTGAGGCTATATCTCGAAAAAATATAGGTATGAAGTTCCAGCCATGGTTCAAACCCACGATACTGCTAATACCAACGACACCTATGAACATAGCAGCTAATAGAAGGCGAAATGCGCTCATACTTACACCCCTTTCCAACTAACTCTGCCGGCCATAATTTATCCCGGTTCGAATCATGAAATAGACCCGCTGCAAGCCCAAAATCTTGCCAAAGCAGAACTGGATCAATGCTCTGGAATTGGTGCCGGAATCAGTAGGGATATTTTTCCTCCCTATATTTTCCCATATCCAGGCCAAATACTGAAGCCAGGGAAGCTTGGTTTCATTGTCCAGGGAGCCGCTTGTTCCTTCCGGGTCATGCCTGTTGCCCGGTACCAGGCTTGTGAAAATTTGTCCTACCAGATCAGATTCCTCTTGGCTTCGCTGCGTAAATAGTCCCGGAAATTGGGGTGGGCTATGTTGATCAGCTCGCTGACCCGCTCCCTGACCGAACGCCCTCTAAGACTGGCTATTCCATATTCGGTCACTACATAATCCACGTCCACTCGTGAGGTGGTGACTACCGCCCCAGGGCTCATTATAGGCACAATGTGGGAAATGGAATCATTACGAGCGGTTGACTGAAAAGCGATTATGGATTTGCCGCCCGGAGAATACTGAACCCCCTGGACAAATTCCTTGTGTCCTCCCGTTCCGGTATGCTGTTTCGTGCCGATGGACTCAGCACAGCATTGTCCGGTCAGGTCCATTTCCAGGGCCGAGTTTACGGCCACCATTTTGTGGTTGCGCCCGATAATCCTCGGGTCGTTGACTACGCTGCCTCTTTGAAACTCTACTGCCAGGTTGTTATCCATGAAATCATAAAGGCGTTTCGATCCCAGCGCGCAATCGGCCACACTCTTATCCTTCCAGATGGTCTTTTTCCGGTTGTTCACAACTCCAGCCTCAATCAGATCAAGCAGGCCGTCGCTGAACATCTCGGTATGGACTCCCAGGTCTTTCTTGCCCGTCAAACACCCGGCCACTGCAAAGGGTATACTGCCAAAACCAAACTGAACCGTAGATTCATCCTCGATCAAATCAGCTACGTATTCCCCGATGAGTCGCTCTTTATCATTGATCTGGTTTTCCGGATGGACGGGCAGGTCCCGGTCGGTTTCGATAATATAGTCAATTTGGGATATGTGAATGTGGGCATCGCCATAGGTCCGCGGGAATCTGGGGCTAACCTCTATAATTACTTTATCAGCCTTTTCCACCAGGTCTTTTTCATATACCGTACTTAAGGACAGGGACAGGAAACCGTGTTTATCCATTAGCGAGGCGCAGCCCAGGAAAATATCGGGCTGGCGGTAAGCAGTCCGGCTGGCAATACAACGATGCAGCTCCAGGGGTATGTATGATACTGTGCCCTGGGCATGGGCCTGGCGGGCTCCGCCGGTATAGAACCAGCTGTTCATAAGGAAATGATCCTGCATCTCCGGCTTCATAAAGAAATCATATTCATTCAAGAGGAGCGCGGTCACCACCGACACATCTTCTACCCTATCCTTGATAGTATGCAGATGCCTGAGCATCGTCACTGGTTCACAGGCTACCAAGCCACAGACGAGTTCCTGACCGCTACTGATCTCTCCTAAAGCTTCTTCAACACTTACCACTTTGCGTCGGTACAACTCTTTATAGTCCACCCTGCCACCTCATCATTTTTCAGTCTAATCTAGACTATTATCCTATACATTTCCCCACCCTGACAACAGCCTACGGGGCATAGCCCTTATAGAAATTTCGAAGCTGGTTTCTGCTTGCAAAAACAAGAGCCGCCATCAAAGGCAAATCTGCCGGCTCCTTCAGTTAGACAGAAAGACCCTGTTTTTTCGTTTCCAGCAAACCTTGATGCGAAGGTTTTACCAAAACCAAACAGATTTTTTACATTTGTGCAATATGATTTAAACAAAGGGGGCGTAGAATAATCCTAGAGGATAAATAAATCCCGGAAAGGAGGTGCTCAAGTGGATAAGAACTTAATAGATCAGATAATGATCGAAATTGGTCTGGAACACATCGGCAGCGATGAAGAACTGGACCTGCACGAAACGGAGCTGGTAGTGAGTACACGGTAGCTCCGTTTCATGTTTTCTGCTCTCTCTGCTCGTTCTCGCAATATCCATGCGCCGCCTATAATGCGCCTTTCGCCTATTACCTCATGCTCTCTCTAAATTTACTTCACATTTAGCTGCAACAGCCCCATGAATTGCAACCTC
>CAZYGL010000217.1:3181-3418 GCA_964647335.1 uncultured Syntrophomonas sp.
CACGAAACGGAGCTGGTAGTGAGTACACGATAGCTCCGTTTCATGTTTTCTGCTCTCTCCGCTCGTTCACACTGTATCCATGCGCCAAGAGCATGCGCCTTTCGTCTTTTCCCTCATTCTCTCTCTAAATTTACTTCACATTAGGCTGCAACTCCACCACAAATTCCAACTTCTTTAACTGGTGCCCTTTGCTTCAATCCCATAATTATGCTGTAGGTTCCCCTTGAAAGCTTTGGC
>CAZYGL010000218.1:0-3412 GCA_964647335.1 uncultured Syntrophomonas sp.
TGGCAAATACATTGAGGGATGCCCAGCCGGGGACCCGGATGCGGGGCAGCAGGTATCCGTTATCGCTGTGGGAAGCGCCACGGGGGACTACGGTGACCGCAGAGGTATAACCAGCTGACTGCACCAGCTGCGCAATCTGCTGGTTGCATTGGCCGCTGGGATAGCAGAATGATTTTACTGTAACGCCTAATTTGGCTTCCAGGGCTTCCTTGGAACCGGCGATCTCACGGGTCAGCCGGTCGGGGGGACAATTGAGCAGGGAAGGGTGATACATGGTATGGCTGCCGATCTCGATGCCGTCCTCCTGCAGGGTGATAATCTGCTGCCAGTTCAGGTAATTGGGGTTGCTGTCGGCGTAGCCGGGGCAGACGTAAACGGTAGCCGGAAAACCGAATTCCTTAAGGATCGGCCAGGCTTTGGTATAGAATGATACATAGCCGTCATCGAAGGTTATGACCACGGTTTTGGCTGGGATTTGATTTTGGGCCAGCATTTCCTGGGCTTCGGCCATGGTTACGACCTGGTAGCCGCTGTCCCGCAGGAAAGCCAGTTGGGCCCGGAAATTGGACTCGGGCAGGTAGAGACTGTTGGGTCCGGTCCCTATTTCGTGATACATCAGGATGGGTAGTTTCCCAACCAGGGGGCGGGGATCAGCAGGCGGGGGAGCAGGAACGGCTGGCACTTCATCCCCCATAGTAGTCTCCAGGATACGATTATGTATTGCCCCCACTGTCTCGGGACCGAGCAGGGTAGAAGCCAGGGTGCTGGAATAATATTTGCCCAGGAAGAGCAGGCAGACTATGGCTGTACCGATGATCAGACCCAAGGTAATATGCCGTTTCCGCTTGCTCAAAACCCTTCATTCCTTCCTGGTGATGGTGAGTGAGACCTGATCTTTCGATGGAAGCAGTCTGGTTGCAGAAGCTCAAAAAATAAATGGTACGCCCGAGAGGAATCGAACCTCCGCACCCGGCTCCGGAGGCCGGTGCTCTATCCACTGAGCTACGGGCGCATATCGCTAACTGATTATAGCAGAATATCCGGGGCAGGTCAAAGCCAAAGCCCAGTGCAGGGATTCGCTGAACTTTCAGCCCGCATTCAGTATGGTTTCAGGAAAAAAACGGATAATAACCTCTAGAATGTTGGGAAGAATTTTATGTAATGGAGTGATAGATGCTTATGTCAGATGCTAATGATAAATCGATCCCAGATGAACATATCCGGATAAATGAGGAAGAGCTCGAGCCTATGCCCGAGCATGCACCCCTCGATGTGGACCATGTCCGCAGGGTGATAGGCGCCAAGCGCATACAGGGGATGTCCGCCCCGAAAAAAATCGCCTGGGCTTTGGTTTTGGTCCTTGCTCTGGCGGCTTCCGTTTACGGGATCTATAAATGGAGGAGCGGGTCGGCGGAGGTCACTTATTCCACTGCCACAGTCGGCAAGGGAACCGTCACGGATGCCATCGAGGCCACCGGGACCCTGGAAGCGGTGCGGGAATCTGACCTGGGCTTCAAGAGTGATGACGCCATAACTGCCATCAATGTCCAGCCCGGGGACCATGTAACCGCAGGCCAGACTCTGGCCAAACAGGATCCCGCCACCTACCAAACGGCTCTGCAGCAGGCCCAGAATACGGTCCACAAGGATCAGATCAGCGTGAAGACCGCCAATCTAAACTATCAGACCAACCTCAAGAACTTCAATCAGCAAAAGCAGCTCTTCGATGCGGGGGCTATCTCCCAGAGCGAGCTGGATGACGCCCAGGATGCGCTGACCAAGAGTGAATGGGAAATGGAATCGGCCAGTGTCAACCTGGCCAATGACCAGATCAAGCTTGCCCAGGCCGAGGGAGACCTGGCTGATGCCACCATCCTGGCGCCTTTCGACGGTATCGTCGGGGCGGTCAACGGTCAGGTAGGCCAGCTGAGCGGGATAAACACCTCTTCCAGCACGCTGCTCACGGTGATGAGCGATGAGCTGCAGCTGAGCACCCTGGTCAATGAGGCCGATATAGGCAAGATCGAGGTGGGACAGGCGGTTGAATTCACCAGCTCGTCTTTCGCGAATAAAACCTTCCGGGGCAAGGTGGAGAGGGTTACCCCCCAGGCGCAAACCGTCAGCAATGTCCAGTATTACCCGGTGCTGATCTCGGTGGAGGACCCGGAGGGGGTTCTGCTGTCGGGCATGTCGGTTTCAGCCAATATCATCATGGCCAGGCAGGAGAATGTATTGACAGTGCCGATGATGGCGGTCAGTTATGCCACCACTTACCTGCGCACCAATCCCAGCCTGGCTCCCAGCGGCGGAGGCAAGGCGGTGGTGGTCATGGAAAACGGCCAGCCGGTTGTCAAAGCGGTGACCCTGGGTATAAATGACGGGTCCAACTATGTGGTGACCGGAGGGCTCAGTGAAGGGGAAGCGGTGATTGTGGGCACCAACCAGGCCAGCAGCACCAGCGGGTCCACCTCCTCCACCACTACTCGTAATTCCACCACCAACCGCAACCAGGGCAGCGGAGTGGGCGGGCCGCCCATGGGCGGATTTTAAGGGCAGCTGGGAGCGGGGAAAATATATGGCGGATAAACTTATCACTTTGAAAAATATCAGTAAAACCTACTACGGGGCCGGGGAGCCGGTGCACGCCCTGCGGTCGGTTTCCCTGGAGATAGAATCCGGGGAGATGGTGGCAGTAATGGGGCCTTCGGGTTCCGGCAAGTCCACCATGATGAACCTGCTGGGCTGCCTGGACAAGCCCGATTCCGGCTTTTACGATTTTGCCGGCCAGGATGTGATGCGCCTGGACCGGAATCAGCTGGCCCACCTGCGCAGTGTATTCATCGGCTTCGTTTTCCAGAATTTCAATCTCATCGGCCGGGCCAATGCCCTGGACAATGTCTGCCTGCCCCTGGTCTATGCGGGGATGAAATCCCGGCGGGAGAGGGAAGAGCGGGGCCGGCACATGCTGAAGCTGATGGGGCTGGAAGGCAGGGAAAAGCACCTGCCCAAACAGCTGTCCGGCGGCCAGCAGCAGCGGGTGGCCATCGCCCGGGCCCTGGTCAATGATCCGGGACTGCTCCTGGCCGATGAACCCACCGGGGCGCTGGACACCCGCACCTCGGAAGAGATCATGCAGCTCCTGGAATATCTGAACCATGAACACGGACTGACCGTAGTCATCATAACCCACGAACCGGAAGTGGGGCTGCACTGCAGGCGGATGGTCAGGCTGAAGGACGGGCAGATAATACAAGATGAACCGATCGTAAACGCGGAGAGCTTCAAGAACGGCAGCGGCCCCAACCAGACGGCGGCCAGCTGATGAAAAGCAAGAGTGAGGCGGTATAAGCGATGGATATACTATCCAGCCTGAAGATGGCCTGGCAGAGTCTGCTGGTCAACAAAATGCGTT
>CAZYGL010000219.1:0-3401 GCA_964647335.1 uncultured Syntrophomonas sp.
GACTCGTGGCAGTGAAGACCGGCCTCCAGGACAGTAAGAACGTGGAAATAATCGAAGGTTTGCTACAAGGTGACCAGATCGTCAAGGATGCCAGTGTTTCTTTGCAGCCCAACGCGAGGGTGAAAGTGAAACAGTGATTCTTTGCTCAAGGAGAGCAGAGTCGGCCAGGCGGATGGATGGTCCCACTGTAGAATTTGAAGCGGAGGTTTTATCAGGGCCGATCAAGAAGTATTTTCGCTCGGCGAACTGAAAAATTTCCGCATTTTTTGTATAATTTAAGTGTAGAGAGCAACTGTATTTATGATTGGGGGAGGAATGAGAGATGACGCAAGCTAAAATTTTCGTGCGGGAGAGACGCAAGATCACCGAGGGAGAAAAGAAGCCACGGTTTGTAGTAGTGGGTTCAGCAGGCACAGATTTGAAAATATTCACCAAACACATTCGTAAGATGGAAATTGAGGAGATTGCCAAGCAGATCGGAGCAGAATTGGTAATTCTCGAGGCTGGACAGGAAGAGGAAGAAGAAGAAGACTAGAAAGGTGGATTAATTAATGCCCCTGATCCGTGACCGTGACAGCCGCAGGCTGCATATTAAGAGCAAACTTATGGGTGAATCCCTTGTGGGGCATGAATTCATACGCGGCCTTGATTATGCTGCAGAACAGTTCCGGGCTTTCCCTGATGTCAGCGTCCTGAAAGTGGGGGGGCAGAGTATTACCGACACCGGGGCCAAAGGGGTTCTGCCGGTAATCGAGGAGATAGTTGCCAACCATTCAAGGCACCGGATGATAGTATCGACCGGGGGCGGTACCCGCTCCCGGCATATTTATGCCATTGCCATGGAACTGGGTATGCCTACCGGCATAATCTCCAAACTAGGACAGAGCGTATCGGAACAGAATGCCCTGATGATATCAACCTTGCTCAGCCCTCATGGAGGGATCAAGGTAGGACATGACGACATCCCCAAACTTGGGGGCTATTTCGCCCAGGGATGTATACCGGTCATCCATGGTATGCCTCCCTATGGTTACTGGGAGCATCCCCCCAGGGAGGGCAGTATTCCCCCGAACCGTACTGATGTAGGGGCATACCTCCTGGCTGAAGTTATAGGTGCCAGGCAGTGTATATTTGTCAAGGACGAGGATGGACTGTTCACCGATAATCCCAAAAAAAATCCCGCTGCTGAGTTCATTCCGCGCATCGGGGCCCAGGAACTGATTGACTTGGACCTGGATGATCTCATTGTGGAAAGAGCAGTTCTGGAATTCCTGCTCTGCGCCCGCAGTGTAACTGAGATACAGATCGTAAACGGCATGAAACCTGGCCGGATTACCCAAGCTCTGGCCGGCGAGCACATAGGGACGATCATCTATAAAGACATTTAAATCTTGCCTGGCAGATGACACCAATCATCATGGCAGGATTTGAGTTGCAGACAAAGAATATAGATGTATGAACGACATATTATTGCTCCGAGCCTGTTTGCCTACCTTGCCCAAGATGGTGAAAGGCCAAAAGGGTGCAGCCGGAAACGGTTGCGCCTCCCGTGTGGAAAGGAGTAAGCAAGCTAAGTCAGATATCGGGCTATTTTGCTTTGGTATGCTCCCCACACAGCGGACAGATAAATGCTGCCGCTATGCAGGGAGCTTTTTATCTGGTTGGTGAATCCAATCATGCGACCAAAACACCTTCCCGGATACCAGTCGTTAAAACAGGTTGAGTTTACAATTGAGATCGTCTTGACCTGACCTGCAACTGGGGAGAAGCGTTATTAAGGAGGCTATGATGCTTAAACTAATAAGATGGGTAGTCGTAATAATGTCCATTGCAGTGCTGTTGGCCTGCCCCGGGGCGGACTATTTGGCTAGAGCCGCTGATAGTGAAGGTGACGGTTCGGGTGGTGGACAGAACAATCCCCTGGCAATCGAGAGTTGCGTGCCTGCTGACGGGGCAATCGGAGTCACCAATCTGGAGTACGTTAAGATCGTGTTCACCAAGAACATCGCTTATATGACTATAAGAGAAGCCAATAAAAAATGTTTCTCTCTGTGGTCGGGCAGTCAGAAGATTCCTGCTGAGATAGTAATTGCCGATGACCAAATAGAGCGGGAAAAGCGTAATGATGTCCTGGTCAAGCCCCTGCAGCCCTTGAAACCTGGTGCAACTTACCGGGTGGAAATAGCTCCTGAGCTGCAGTCCAAAAGCGGGGTTTTCCTGGGACAGAAGGTTGCCGTTTCTTTCACCATGGCTGGGGCCCTGACAGCTCCCAAAACGGAACCGGGGATCACTCAACCGGTGTCAGCTCCTGATGCGGGAGCCGCGCCTCCGGAAGTTGCTCAGGCCAACTCGCCTATGGGAATTGGCGCAACCGGAACCGCTGTGAGCGAAGTAGAGCCTTCAGTAGCTGCGCCAGTTGCAGAAACCAATACCCCAGCCAAAGATATAGCTAATTATTGGTATGGGATCTTGATAATTGCGGCACTATGCATCGGCGGATGGTTTTACCGCAGAAGCAAATCCTCCTAATTCAGCATGAGCTGAACACGATTTTGAGGTGGACATTACGAAAAAATCATGGATGACGATACTATTCTTGGCAGCTCCATTCCTGGCTGTTTTACTTTCCTTGTCCATCGGTCGTTACCCAGTGGAAGCTCTTGAGGTCATTCAGGTGATCTGGTGCAAAATTACCCTGCAGCCTTGTCCAGTAGATGAGATATATCAGACGGTAGTCTGGGATATACGCCTGCCCCGGGCAATCTTGGGGGCTATGGTGGGTGGCTGTCTGGCCATAAGTGGAGCCTCCTTCCAGGGATTGTTCAGGAATCCACTGGTCAACGCCGGTCTGCTGGGGGTCAGCTCCGGGGCTGGATTTGGGGCGTCTCTGGCTATTATTCTGTTTGACAATGTACTGCTGACCTATGTTTTTGCTTTTGGTTTTGGGATGTCAGCTGTGATATTAAGCTATCTGATTGCCCGGGTCTATAAAACCACACCAACTATTATGCTGGTGCTGGGCGGGGTTATTGTCTCCTCGATATTCTCGGCTTTGATTTCCCTGCTCAAATACATGGCTGATCCAACCAATGAACTTCCGGCTATTGTATTCTGGCTGATGGGAAGCCTGGCATCGGCACGTTTTGGCGATATCAAGGTGGCTGGACTGCCAATGCTGATTGGAGTATCTGGGTTGCTGCTTTTGCGCTGGAGAATAAACGTTTTATCCATGGGGGACCGGGAAGCCCATACCCTGGGAATAAACACTACCTTGAACAAGGGGATCATAATTGCCTGTGCATCTTTGGCTACAGCCGGAGCTGTTTGTGTAAGCGGCATTATCGGCTGGGTGGGTTTGGTTATTCCCCATATAGGCCGGATGCTGGTAGGCAATGACAACA
>CAZYGL010000220.1:0-3387 GCA_964647335.1 uncultured Syntrophomonas sp.
TCCATACCGGTCAACAGCACCAGATCGCTGGTAGGGATCACTTTGAGGATCAATTTTTCTTCCGAATTAGTCATTTCTGTCCTTCCTTTCTGCCAGGAACCAAATGAAAAGTGAATATTCGTTTAATAACGTCTCTAAAAACAGGGGATATGGTTTGTCCAATCCCCGCTCGATAAACTTAGGTTACTTTTTCAGCAAGGCATCCTGGATCATCCTGATCAAGTCTTCCAACCCGCCAAGCTCGGCTTCGGGGCGCACCTCATGCTGGAGGGCGATGCTTTTGACTGGATTAAACATCAAAGCAGTGATAGTCGTGTTATCGACATTTTTGATTACCTGACGCTTTTTCATCTCGTCCAGCAACATCCCTACCTGGCTGCGGTTATGCCGGTACCGGCAGGTGTTAACCAGGGCCGGACAGCTGGAGAACTGTTCAACGAAGTAAAATACTTCACCATGCTCCAGGATGTAATTGTAATAGGACCTGACCAGGGATTCTATGAGCTGTTTGCCGTCCATTTCCCGGGTGACCCGTTTCACCACATAAGAGTATATGTCCTCGCTGTATTCCTTATATATATCCCTTAGCATAGCGTCTTTGCTGTCATAATAAACATATACAGTGGCTGGGGATACCCCCGCCGCTTTGGCGATTTTGGACATAGAGGCTCCGTGAAAGCCTTCAGCTAAAATGGTTTTGATGACAGCCTGTTTGATACTCAGCTGTTTCTGATCATCTTTTCTGCGCATTGCCTCACCCCACTCATAATAATAAATGAACATTCGTTAATAGTCAACCGCAATCGTAAGGTGACCAAGGCGACAATGGACCTAAAACAAACTGGCGACATTAGTCAGTTTCAGTTGGTCGCGCAGTGGCAGTTTTCCAAGAGAGAATCAGTGTTTCATGCGGATACGCAATTTAACCAACTCATACCAGGAAACTGATGCAGCCGCCAGGCCCAGGGCGATTAGAAATTGTTCCAGTGATAATGGGGCTAGCTTTAAAATATTGACCAATGGACTGTAGAGAATAAGCATCAAGCCCGCCAGGGTCAAGATACTGACCCCCCACATCACTTTATCTTGGCTGAGGTGCCCCAGAGAGTGAAAAACTGAATCATAATCGGAGCTAATAACTTGCACCAAAAATAAGTTGGAGAGCATTATTACGGCCAAACCCATGCTGCGAGCGATTGCCGGATTGTCAGGATACCAGCCAAGATACAACCAGTATGCACCAAAGGAAGAAGCGAAGATGGCCAAGCCCTGCAAGACGCTCTTAGCCAACATATTGCCGGTTACCAGCCGTGCGCCGGAATCACGGGGCGGTCGGGACATTATATTGTCCTCGGGCGGCTGCCTTTCCAGAACGATCGAGCAAGTGGGGTCGATTAGGAGCTCCAAAAGGACCACATGCACCGGCAACAGGAGCAAATTACCGGGCTGAACATGGAGTAGGGGAGCAGCCAGGGAGGCAAACGCGATCGGAATGTGGATAGTGAATATATACCCCACCGATTTACGGATATTATCGTAAATTCTGCGACCGTCACTGACAGTGGATACGATAGTAGAAAAATTATCATCCATTAATATCAAATCGGCCGCTTCCCGGGAAACTTCCGAGCCTCTCTTGCCCATGGCTATGCCAATATCGGCATATTTCAGAGCTGGAGCATCATTCACTCCGTCACCGGTCATGGCTACCGCTTCTCCGCGTTCTTTCAAGGCCATTACGATGCGCATCTTGTGCTCCGGGATTACCCTCGCAAAAATGTTCACATCCTGCACCAGGGATGCCAGGGCTTCATCGGTCATCTTGTCAAGTTCATCACCGGTAAGAATCTTTTTGCTGTTAGGAATGCCCACCTGCCTCGCTATTGAACTGGCAGTGATGCCATTATCACCGGTTATCATTACTACCCTTATGCCTGCCTTGTTGCATATGGCAATATCTGCTTTAACCGATTCGCGGGGCGGATCCGACAGGCCCACCAATCCACAGAAAGTCAATTTGGCATCGGTGAGTGCGGGAGGAATCTCTGACCGTGCCGATAACTTGGCCAAGGCGATGCCAATCACCCTCAACCCTTGTTCGGACATCTCGGCGAGTTTGGCTTCAGTAAGCTCCAGTTCCTCAGGGCTTAAATCGCAAAGGGTGATGATTCTCTCCGGTGAACCCTTGACCGCAATCAGTATTCCACGTTCATGACTCCAGACATGCCCCATAATTTTCAATTGATTGGTAAAGGCATATTCAAAGAGCAGTTCCCCGCCAAATAGATGTTCTTTTGAGATCCCCATCTGTTCGCAATAGGCCAGCATGGCTTTTTCCATCGGATCATATGTTTCGCTTTCACAGGCCAGCCCCATTACTTCAGTCATATTCTGGACATCGTCGTCGATAGCCCAGCTGTCCTGAACAGTCATCTGATTCAAGGTTATGGTTCCGGTTTTGTCGACACATAACACTGAAATCGCGCCCAGGGTTTCAACAGAAGACAAGCGCCTCACAAGGGAATTCTTTCTTGCCAGTCGCCAAGCTCCCATGGACAGGAATATGGTCAGGACTACCGGGAATTCTTCCGGTATCATGGCCATTGCCAGGGTTATTCCAGCCAGAATACTCTCGATGACCCGCTCTCTTGAGGCAAGGTCTGTCAGGTTATAATATGTTACCAACACCACCAGCACAAAAAACAGGGCAGCAATCCCGGCACTCAACCTAACCAAATGTCCGGTCTGCTTCTGCAGAGGAGTCAGGTGTTCAGGAGCAGCAGCAACGTTCAAACCGATTTTACCGTACAAGGTGTTGGTCCCGATTTTATCAACCGCAACAGTTGCACTGCCCTGGATGACAAGGGTGCCTGCATAACAATAATCCTTGCGCCAGAAATCAACATGGTTCGACTCCAGGGATTCAGTCGGTAACTTCCATACGCCTTCGGCTTCACCGCTTAGAGAGGACTCATCAACACAAAGATCGCTGGATTTAATAACATGACCATCCGCAGGTATCTTGGTTCCCTCGCAGATCAGCATCAAATCACCAGGGACCAGGTCGGTACTGTCTATGACTGTTTCGCTTCCGTCGCGAATGACTCTGATGCGGGGAGCAGAGAGTTCCTTCAGAGCATGCAGGGTGCGGTCTGTTTTCCATTCCTGAATTAAATCAATACCGATAATGACAATTACGAATATCAACATTATGGCCCCGTCCCGCGGTTCTCCAAGGATGAAATAAATTGCTGCTGCAGCCAGTAACAGGAGAAACATCGGCTGGGTGATCGTGCGCAACGCTTTATTCAAAAAGCTCGGTTTCTTTTCGGGCGTGAGCTCATTCTTGCCATATTGCTCCTGCAGTTGCCTAGCTTGCTCACTGCT
>CAZYGL010000221.1:0-3374 GCA_964647335.1 uncultured Syntrophomonas sp.
CTTGCTTCGGGATTGAAGGGGTTGGTACGTATAGCCAGTGAAAACAGGAAGGGATAATTGCTGTGCAGGTTCTCCATGTAATCAACCCACTGGTTGATCAAGTGCATGTAGACTCTGGAGATATCGCCCCTGATATGGGCATAATCAGCTCTGGAGAGGTTCCTCAGATCAGCCCTCCCAGCCATTTCTTCGGTTAAATGGAATATAGCCCACAGCAATTGCGAGAAGGATTCGTGCTCCAAGAGGTTGGGATTTTCCAGCAAGCGCAGCAGATGTTCCCTTTTACCGGTCAGGAATGCATCGATCTCCAGAAGGTGAGCGGGGATATGGTCTTTATCCATATTTATGTCCTTGATTTGTCGTTTGGCCTGCTGAAAATCTTCCTTGGCCCAATTGGTATTCATCTGCAGAGACTGTCCGTAATTCCTGGCCTCCAGGTCTATGGAGGCGAGAGATCTGAGCAGGTCAGTGCCCACGTCTACGAAAAAGGCCCCGATAACCATGTTTAGCTTCTGCAGCCGTGCCAATCTGTCCCTCTTGCCCATCAAACGGTTGAGGACTAAAGTCACCAGCAAGGTTGATATGGGCAAGAATCCCATTTGGGCAACAAAATATTTGAAGATAAAAGTGGAGTCCCTGAAGATGAGGTAGTGGATGAAATAAGTAGTCACTGACAACAACACGAATGATATTCCCAGGGCCATCAACCAATTGATCTTCTTCACCTGCAGCCATCCCTTCTCAATACTGCATTTTTATGTTTGGAAAAACTCGCTCAATGCTTCGCGAACACCAGGTGATTAAATGGGAAGCGCCGTTTTTTGGTAATTATAGCACATTGACAGAGGCAGATGAATCGTAACGGAGCCAGCTGGAAAATAAAAAAAAGGAGGTCCCGCGACGGGACCTCAGCAGGAATGTATGAAACACCAACCAAGCGTTTCTGAGCCATTGAAGATTAGACAACTTGCACTTACTCGATCTGGCACTCGAGCAATCATGCGATCCCAATGGCTTGCGAGATTATTATAACACTATCATGATTATAATAAAAATAAAAATTAGTAATATAAAAATGATGCAAATATAACTAAAAATAATACATATTATGCAGGAAAATTTGTGAAGGGTGAGAATTAGTATTATGATGGCCAGCTTGAGGGAGGTGAAGGATGATCCGTTAGGTTTTTAGAAAGATAATCAAATGTTGATTGGGATTGGGGCAAATTACCTACCTTGAATATAGAAAATAGGGGGAATTAATGAGATGAAACTTAGTCGTCGTGATTTTATGCGCGCCTGTGCAGGTTCAGCTGGAGCTGTAGCCCTTTCGAGTTACCTGGCTCCGTATATTGCTGAGGCTGCTGAAGCAGGCGGATTGCCTCCAGTAATATGGCTGCAAGGAGGAAGTTGTTCTGGCTGTTCGGTGTCCCTATTGAACACGAATAATCCCACAATTCAAGATGTCCTTCTCAAGGTGATAAGCTTGCGCTATCATTCGACGGTTATGGCTGGTCAGGGGGACCAAGCTATTGTTGAAGGCATATATAAGACTGCTCAGGAAAATGCCGGTAAATTCGTACTGGTAGTAGAAGGCACTGTACAAACCGGTGCTAATGGCAAATATGCGGTGATCGGCGAAAAAAATGGTCAACCTTTAACCATGCTGCAAGCAATTAAAGATATCGGCAGTCAGGCTGCAGCCATAATCAGTGCGGGGACCTGTTCTTCTTATGGGGGGATACCAGCTACTTCGCCCAATCCCACCGGTTCTAAGCCAGTATCGGAAATAGTCAAGGGCAAACCTATTATCAATGTGCCGGGTTGCCCACCCCATCCTGATTGGATGGTCGGAACAATTGCTCATTATTTGCTGTTCAAAGAGATACCTGAACTGGATTCCGCCGGACGTCCGAAAATGTTTTTTGGTACCATCATTCATGAGAATTGCCAGCGCCGTCAGTATTTCGACAATGGTATATTTGCCAAAAACTTTGGCGAGATGGGTTGCAATCTCGAGCTGGGCTGCAAAGGGCCTATCGCCCATTGCGACTCGACAACCCGCATGTGGAATGATGGGGTGAACTGGTGTGTGAAGTGCGGCGGAATCTGCATAGGTTGTACCGAACCGGAATTCCCGGGTTGGCCCATGTACGAGAGGATGGCGGAAATGCCTACCAGTCCAGCTACGACTGCCACTGTTGACCAGATCTTCGGGATCCTGGGTGGAGCAACAGTACTAGGCATCGGTGGCCACCTGGCTGGCAACGTCATGACTGGCCGCATCGGCCCTCATAAATCGAAAGAGAAGGAAGGTGACAACTAATGGCAGAGAAGATAGTAATCGATCCCGTAACAAGGCTCGAAGGCCATCTTGGAATCGAAGTCGAAGTTGAGGGCGGGGTTGTTGTTGATGCGAAATCAATGGGCATGATGTTCAGAGGATATGAATTAATAATGCAGGGTCGTGATCCCCGCGATGCTGCTCAGCTGATGCAAAGAATATGCGGAGTTTGTCCCATTGGCCATTCTATGGCGGGTGTCTTGGCTTTGGACAATGCCTTCGGAATAGATCCTCCCCCCAACGGGCGGATCATCAGAAACCTTATTTTAGGTTCAAACTATGTGCAGTCACATATCCTGCATTTCTTCCATCTGGCAGCTTTAGATTTTGTTAAAGGCCCGGATGTGCCTCCATTCATTCCCCGTTATGAAGGCGATTATCGCCTGCCCGATGATGTTAACACCCAGGTAGTCAATACCTACATTGAAGCCCTGAATATGCGCCGCAAAGCCCATGATATGACCGCCCTCTGGGGAGGCAAGATGCCCCATAACCAGGCTATGGTAGTAGGAGGAGCGACAGAAACCCCTGATTCACAAAAAATCGTAGACTTCAAGTTCCGCCTGGCCGAACTTCAAGACTTCATCGACAAAAAATATATTCCAACAGTTAAAGCAGTTGCAGCCACCTACCCAGAATACTTCGATATTGGCAAAGGCTGTATGAACATGCTGTCCTATGGCGCCTTCCCTCTGGAAGAAGGTATGGACCATGTTAAAAAGAACAAATTCTTCCCTGCCAAAGCTTTGGTCCGTGGGCAACTTAAAGAGCTCGATCCTTCCGTGATCACTGAAGAAGTCAAATACAGTTGGTACAAAGATGATACTGGTGGCAACAAGCCCACCGAAGCCGTTGTAGTGCCAGATGCGGAGAAAAAAGGAGCGTATTCGTGGGTTAAGGCGCCACGATACAATGGCGAAGTCATGGAAGTCGGCCCTCTGGCTAGATTAATCACCATGCAGAACAAAGAAGTAATAGCTCTGGGGAACAAGGCTTACTCGGTCCTGGGCCGCCATTATGCCAGGGCAGT
>CAZYGL010000222.1:0-3366 GCA_964647335.1 uncultured Syntrophomonas sp.
TCCCGCAATAAATATTCGATGTGGGAGTTAACGCTGCGCAATTCGTCCTGGGACCATCTTTCCAAGGCTGCATAGATCTGGGGATCGATGCGAAGAGGAAAGTTTTTCTTTTCACCTGCCATTGCCTTGTACCCGCGTATCAATAAAGACTGCTGGTGTTGATGATGGGCTGAGCGCCACGCTCCGAAATGATAGCGACCAGCAGATTGTTGATCATGGCAACTTTGCGCTCCTGGTCCAGCTCCAGCACGCCTTCATCTTCCAAGCGCTGCAGAGCCATCTGCACCATACCGACTGCACCTTCCACAATGATCTGGCGGGCTGCCAGTATGGCCGCTGCCTGCTGCCTCTGCAGCATAGCGCTGGCGATTTCGGTGGCATAAGCCAGGTGAGTCAGACGGGCTTCCATTACTTCCACCCCGGCCAGGGAGAGGCGGTCCTGCAACTCCTTGGTCAACTCCGCGGCCACTTCTTCAGCATTGCCCCGCAGGGAGATTCCCTGCTCGCCATAACTGTCGTATGGATATTTGGTGGCTACGTGGCGAAGGGCGGTCTCACTCTGGATCTCAACGAATTGTTCGTAATTCGCTACGTCAAATATCGCTTTAGCCGAATCGATAACCCGGAAGACTACCACCGCAGCTATCTCAACTGGATTCCCGGCTACATCGTTGACCTTAAGGGTCTTGCTGTTGAAATTGCTGACCCGCAGAGAGACGTGTTTGGCAATGGAAAACGGCACCGTCATCCAGAATCCCGCTTCCCGCAAGCTGCCCACATAGCGGCCGAAAAATATGACTACCCGGGCCTGGTTGGGCTGGACAATAGTCAGCGAGGAAAATATGACCAGGGCGGTCAACAGGCATGAGACCGAGACTGCAATCTGGATCTGAATAGCGAAGAGGACGGCAAATACCAGGAGGGCCAGCGCCAGGCCCAGAGCGGCGAATCCGTTTAACTTCCACACCGGGTATTCTTTCACAGTATTTCACTCTCCTTAATATATTATATCTAAATGATATCATAAAAATATATTAATGCAATCATAATAGGGCTGTCCTCTGTTCGAATTTATGTCTTCAGTAAAATTTCCAGTATTTCTGTTTTACTCTTCCCAGCCAGTTGGAGGTCGAGGGCATTTTCCAGCAGGGATGAGTAGGCCGGCCCAGGTTTAAACCCTGCCCCCACCAGGTCGCGGCCCCTTACCAGAGGCGCGAGTTTCTGGCCAGGCAGAATTCCCAGCCGGGAGATCCTGGCTTCCAACCATTGCCGAATAACCAGGAAATCCTGTTCCTGGCCCCGCCCCAGCAGGTCGGCTTCGGCCAGGAGAAGCAATTCCCGCAGGTCTACCCGCTCCAGCAATTTAACCAAGGCCTTATCGCCCACATGATCCTTTTGTTTGTATAGCAACACTGGCTGCATGTGCTCTCTGACCAGGCTGGTAACCGATTCGATCAGCCGCCGATGCCTGGTCAAGCCGTGCAGGAAGTCAAGGGCCAGAAGCGCTCCTTTCTGATCATGCCCGTGAGTGGTCAAGCCTTTGGGGCCTGACCTGGTTACCTGGGGTTTGCCCAGGTCATGAAGCAGTGCTGCCAGCATTAAGGCCTCGGCATAGGAGGAGGAACTCTTCAGGTCGGCAGCCCGGTCGACCACCAGCAGGGTGTGTTCCCAGACGCTGCCCTCGGGATGCCGGGTGGCGTCCTGGGGACAGGTGGTCAGGGCAAATAGAAGGGGATGGACCTTCTCCAAGATGCCACTGTCCAGCATATAACCCAAACCAACTGAGGGCTGGGTTGATAGCACCAGCAGTTTGAGCAACTCCTGGAAGATACGGTCCGGCTGGACCTGGCTCAGGTCAGTCCGGCTGATCAGGGCCAGGGTATCGGGGTGGATCACAAAACCGAAGCGGGCCGCAAATTGACAAGCCCGATAAGCCCGCAGGGGATCTTCTGCCATCACTCCCGGGGTGGTGTGACGGATGATCCCCTGGCGCAGATCAGCTTGGCCGTTAAAGTAGTCGATGATTTCCCCGCTCAAAATGTCAATCATCATCGCGTTGATAGTGAAATCGCGCCGGGAAATGGCCTCGACCAAGGAAAGACCAGGCTTCGGAGGGACGGTGAAATCCCAGAGAGGAAAGCCTTTGATAAGCATTACTGGAAATGACTTGCCTACCAGGCGGGTATCCCCGTAACGGGATAAAATGGATCGCAGAGTCTGAGGGTCCAGGCCTATGACCTCAACATCCACATCCTCCTCCTGGCTATGCGGGCGCCCCATCAAGTGGTCACGGACATAACCGCCCACATAATAAGCCCGGCCTCCGGCTGTTGCTATATCGGCTGCGATTTTGGCCAACATGGTATCCCTCCTATCTAGAGTATATAATATTCCCCATTGCCTGCAGAGGAACAGGTTGGCGGAACTGAAGCAATCGCAGGGGGCTGCGGAAAAATTTCTGTATGTCGGGATTTTAATATAGAATTATAAGGAAAAGTGCTCATCATCTATGGAAAAGGGAAGATTTATGGCCGGATTCACACCGCTCTATAACGCATTAAAAGCATACCGTGAACACCAACCCTTACGCCTGCATATGCCAGGGCATGGTGGCATGGGGCTGCCCGGCTGCCTGGAATGGCAGGCACCCGCTGCCTTTGATGTAACGGAGATTCCCGGATTGGATGACCTGCACCAGCCCCAGGGGGTAATCGCCCAGGCCCAGGAAATGTTAGCCCGGGCGGTGGGAGCTGAAATCAGCCTGATGCTGGTCAACGGTGCCAGCTCCGGTATCCATTCCCTTCTCCTGGCTTTGGGCGATAAAGCAAAGGTCATGATACCCCGAAATGCCCACCGCTCTTTCTATGGTGGCTTGGTGATTTCCGGGGCTTGGCCGGTTTATATACCATGCCGCCAGGACGAGGAATTGGGTTTGGCTCTAACGGTAACCGCTCAGGCAGTACAAGAGATCTGGGAAAATAATCCGGAAGTGGATGCGCTGTTTATAACCAGTCCCAGCTATTACGGGACGTGTGCGGATATTGAATCCCTGGCAGCAATTGCGGCAGGTCGAGAAAAGCCCTTGATGGTGGACGAAGCTCACGGCGCCCATTTCCCCTTTCACCCCGACTATCCTGGAACAGCTCTGGATTCAGGGGCTGCTGCGTCAGTGTATGGTCTGCACAAGACCTGGCCGGTATTCACCCAGGGGGCCTGTCTCAACCTGAGCCCAGGATTTTCCCGGCATGCAGCCCTAAGGACTGCCCATGATTTGCTCACCACTACATCCCCATCCTATCCTCTGATGGCTGCGATCGATCTGGCCAGGTCCTACATGGAGACATACGGCGGGGAGCACCTGGAACG
>CAZYGL010000223.1:0-3340 GCA_964647335.1 uncultured Syntrophomonas sp.
TGTTGCTGCCCGCGGATTAGACATAAGCGGAGTAACCCATGTCTACAACTTCGACATACCCCAGGATGCAGAAGGGTATGTCCATCGCATAGGCAGGACCGGCCGAGCCGGTGAAACTGGACTGGCTTTAACCTTTGTGACTTCCAAAGAAATCGGGCATTTGAAATACATCGAAGAATCGATCAAGCATAAGATAATTCGCAAACCTATGCCCACCTCCAATGATGCATTAGCCGGATTGCAGCAGGTAGTCGTGAATAACCTGCTGGGGGTAGCTGATAAAGAGGATATTCAAGGTTACAGGACATTAGCTGAGGGTTTATTGGAAGAACATGATTCAGTCACCCTATTGGCGGCAGCTTTAAAGATCATGACGCGAGAGCCAGAAGAAAAGCCATTACCGGTTTTAACAGAGGCTCCTCCCATCCACCTTAGAAGTGTTCGCAAACCCAGAGATATTAATGCTGGTTATCGGCACCCGAACACCCCCGCCCGGAAAAAGAATCATCGCCTCACATCGCAGCATGGCCGATAAGTGCAGCTGTAACAGGCTATATCAGCAACGTCCCCCTGTATAACCGTACAGGGGGATAGTCCCAAGTTATCGTTCGTGTTATTTGGGCAGCTTGACCGGGGGATTTTCCAGGGACATCATCAGGAAACCGCAAAAGGCGGCATTGTCATTGAAGCCCAGTTTAATGCTGACCGTTCTTTTCATCTCCAGGATCTGTTGGCGATAATCCCGGTAAAAGGGATAGGTGGGTTTGGGGCTATATTTAAGCCCCTTGAGTTCGAAAAACTCGATTACTCCCTTGACGGTAGTAGGTTTCATGAAGACTTCGAATTCCGGCCGATAATAATAAGGGATGGCCGTCAACAGAGGCCATTTGGCCATTTTATAGGCTCCCAGCAGGTCGGCCATCACCTGGAACCCGATTTCCTGATCCCCGTGCAGGAACTGACCTAAACCTGCGGCCAGCATTTCCCGCTCATGGTCCGGAACCGATTTGATCACGTCCCGGAAGCGCGCCTTTTCGAAAACCGAGACCAATGAGGATTGGCTGATCATTTTGGTTATGGCGGTATTAATAGACCCGCTGTCTTTGAACTGCGACGCGGCGAAACTATCCAGAGCAAATTTATGCATCTTGTCGATTTTATGCTTTTTGGCCATTGCAGCCATCACCGGATCGGCGAAGCCCTGGGGATAGGCCTGCAGGAATTTCTGTTCCGCAATCTTGAGCTTTTCAGTGTTCAACTTCGCACCTCTTCCCTAATTGTCCTTGCTGTCGCACTAAATATTTGCCGCTTTGTTTTCCTTATGCTTTGATTTTATCTCCTGCAACAACTCAAGAATAGTCCCCGAGATGCCAATTTGCGATGTCACCTTTGTAGTCGATGGCGCCACCATCAATCTCCGTCATCTGATGGAAGAGAAGATGCCGCCAGGCGTCTGAAATGGCTGCTATCAAGCGGACTGTGGCTATTTTTAGGAGTCATTCTTGATAAGAATGTGCCTGGTTTGTATGATTCGCAATAGGAACAATGGATCTATTACCTGACCCCCATGCAATAAAAAACCACCCACTGATAAAATTAATTCTATCAACAGATGGTAGATTATTTGGTGGAGTCGAGGATACACATATACTATGCACTGGCAACGAGAGTCTCCTGGTCCTGTACATGCATAGGCGGCGAGAATAAAAAATCGAATCTCAGCTTTCTAGGTATGAACAGCAATAATCAGTGGTTTCCTTCACAATCAAATTAAACTTGGAATTCGCAGATACCTCGAAAGATTCTCCATTTTTAAAGGTTTGCCACTCATCGCTGCCTGGCAATTTTACTTCAAGCTTTCCTTGTATGATTTCCATAATTTCTTTGTCTGAGGTGCCAAATTCGTATTCGCCAGGCAGCATAATTCCTAATGTTTTCTTTTCACCATTGTCGAACAGAACCGTTCTGCTGGTCACTTTTCCATCGAAATAGATGTTAGCTTTCTTAACTATTGTTACCTTTTCAAAGTTATCCACATCCATACCTCCTCAGAATAAATATCCTTAACAATTGGGAGTCACCGCGGTTATAAGTTCAAATACATCCCTCTTGCTCCTCTCTGGCTTAATCGACTTTGGGGATAAGAATATTATAATATACCTTCAAAACATACTTAATCCAACTGAAATAATGCCCCGCAATTAATCGGAAGTGACTTTCACCATGGCCTCAGTTGTTCCCTTAAGTACATCGTAAAATGAATCCCCCGACATCAACACTTCATGGAGCTCCGCTTGAAGTGCCGCCTGCTTATCCAGTAAAGGCCGAAGTTCCTCCCCGACCTGCTTGAGTTCTATGGCTGCTTGACGATTAAATGCCTCAATAACCCTCCATAACACATTCAACACTGCATTCCAAATTTCATTCCAGACTTCATTGCCTGACATTTTTGCTAGTTGCAGATGTGCTTGCATGGCTGACTGCTTAGCTTGAAGAGCCGGCTCCAAGTCACCATAATTCTGATTGATCCCAGTGGAGGTTTTGACCTTAGATTCCAAGACTGCACCCCAAACGTTATCCCAGACAAAATGCCAGGCTTCTTCGCCTGACTTCGATGCTTCCTCAAGCTTTGTCTCTGTCAATTCCCGCCTATCCATCAAGGCGGTTTCAAGCTCCTCATAACCATGCTGGATCTCTTCTGACAATTTATTGAGCCTGACTATCTGTTTCTCAATCTCTCTTCCCAACTCGGTGAGTTCACTTCTCAGCCTTTTGATATATTGTGGCTTGGTCTCCATCTATTTGCCCCCTTTCTTACACATTTTTCTGCTACCCATTCAGAAACAGGAAAGGGTAAATACCCCCTATACTTTTTTCTATTCCACTAAAAAGTTTAAATGCCTGCCTTTTCCATAACACTAGAACACAGGGTGACGGTTCTTCCGTGTCAAAGTCGATGCACTTAGGACAAGGTGGAAATGGTAAGCCCAATATCCTGCATATTGGCTCCGACTTTATAAGTATTACCTCCAGAACTCGGTTTTCTTGGCATTCCTTCCGACCAACTTCGTTTATTGGATGCTACCAATTAAACACAACAGAACCGTCCCCTTGTGTCCATGCCCCACTTACATCAAGCATATGCTATTTAAGCAAGGAAGATTCTGGACAAATAATATGATCGGTGCAACAATAAAATTAGATGAATCCAACCATCACGTTTCTGTTGTTGTATCAAGGCGTAACTTCCTGTTAATAATGAAAGGGGGATAAGGCATGATTGTAACAACTACGCAAACCGTGGAAAATCGATCCATCGAATTGTATTGCGGCCTGGTAG
>CAZYGL010000224.1:0-3338 GCA_964647335.1 uncultured Syntrophomonas sp.
ACCGGGGTAAATATAGACGGTAAGTCCGTGGATTTTTGTTTTGATGGTCAGGAAACAGGCAGAATTGTCGGACCAAGGATAGAGTGTTCCTGCACTCATGGAACCGGATGTGCGTTTTCCGCCGCCTTGGCTGCATTTGTGGCACAAGGGGCTTCGGCTTGGTCGGCGGTGGCCCTGGCCAAAAAATATGTTGCGAACTGCCTTCATCACGGCTACCGGATCGGAGCGGGCATAGGCCCACTAAACCACATGGCAACATTTTATCCCGGTGTTTTAACCGACTGCGAATTAGCTGAAATACGGGCTCACTCATATAGGAATTGGGGAGGAAGGTCTCAGCTGAAGGCTTTGCCAGTGCTAAACTTGATCATTGGCGGGCCAATCCGTGAGGGGCAGGATCATGCCATATTGGCCAGTCATGCAGCCCGCAACGGGGTCGGGATGATACAACTGCGGGAGAAGTCCTGGGAGACCAAGCAACTTATCGAAACAGCCCAGAAGATGCTCGCGATTTGTCGTCCACATGGAACCTTGTTGATTGTCAACGACCGGGTCGATGTTGCTCTGGCGGCCGATGCGGATGGGGTTCACCTTGGTCAAACAGACCTTGATCCCCGGATGGCCAGATCCATTCTGGGACCGGGAAAAATCATTGGGGTATCAGCATCCTCTGTGGTTGAAGCCATTGCAGCTGAGGCTCGGGGAGCGGATTACCTGGGAGTATTGGCTTATCCTTCCAACAGCAAGGATTGCCCGTACGAGGCCGGAGGGCCAGACCTGTTAAAAAAAATTGCCGCTGAAGTAGAAATCCCCGTCATCGCCATCGGCGGAATAACGCCCGAAAACACCGCTCCACTTTTGGCGGCTGGGGCTTCAGGGGTGGCCGTGATTTCAGCCATACTGGGCAGCAATGATCCTATAGCGGTCATGCAGCAATTTCGAAAGGTACTCAAACCCGGTGAAGAGCACGATATGTCTCTATATTTTCCGTCCCATTAAGAGCAAATAGATACTGATTTAAAAGATTTGAGGAGGAAAGAAAGTGACCCAGATTTTGAGCGCACAGCAGGGGATGATCACCACACAGATGTGGTCAGTATCCAGGCAGGAGGGAATTCCAGCAGAGACTATCCGGGAGAGGATAGCCCAGGGATTGATAGTGATCCCGTTTAATCAAGCTCACCGGGGGCTAAAGGCGCGCGGAATCGGATTGGGGATGAGTACCAAGGTCAATGCCAACCTGGGGACTTCGTCGGTGTTCCCTGATTGGGATCATGAGTTAGCAAAAATGGAGGCAGCCCTGTCAGCTGGAGCAGATGCAGTGATGGACTTGAGCACGGGAGGAGAGCTCAAAGCCTGCCGGCAGAATTTGCTGGCAAGATGCCCGGTGCCGGTCGGCACTGTACCCATTTATGAGGCAGCGGTCCGGACCCGTTCTCAGGGTAGACCGGTGGTGGAAATGGAGCCAGAAGAATTGTTCCGGGTCATTGAAGAACAGGCAGCCGAGGGTGTAGATTTCATAACTGTTCACTGCGGAGTCACTCGGCCCATTGTAGAGAGGCTCAGTTATCATCCCCGTCTGATGGGGATAGTGAGTCGCGGGGGGGCGATCATGGCGGGTTGGATGCTGCACCGCAAGAAGGAAAATCCCCTCTATGACCAATATGACAGATTGCTGGAGATATGTAGAGCACATGACGTCACACTCAGCCTGGGGGATGGTATGAGACCGGGCTGCCTGGCTGATGCCACTGATAGAGCCCAAATCGAGGAGTTGACTATCTTGGGAGATTTGGTGAAAAGGGCTCGTAAGGCTGGTGTTCAAGTTATGGTAGAGGGGCCGGGACATATCCCCGTCGACCAGATCGAAGCCAACGTGAAACTGCAAAAGAGCCTGTGTCACGGGGCTCCCTTTTATGTGCTCGGACCACTGGTAACCGACATAGCTGCTGGATACGACCACATAGCCAGTGCTATCGGAGGCACTTTGGCAGCTATAGCCGGAGCCGATTTCTTATGTTATGTGACCCCCGCTGAGCATCTGGGCTTGCCAACTGCGGCCGATGTCCATGAAGGGGTGATCGCATCTCGTATAGCAGCTCATGCAGCTGACATAGTAAAAGGGGTACCGGATGCCTTAAATCGCGATTTGGCCATGTCTGAAGCCCGCCGGGACCTAGACTGGGACAGACAGATGGCCCTTGCCCTGGATCCGGTTCGTACCAGGCAAATCAGGCAGGAACGGAATCCGGATCTGCAGGATGGTTGCTCCATGTGCGGAGAATTCTGTGCCATTGACTTGGTCAATCGTTACTTGGGCAAGGCTTGCCGGTCTCAATGATAAGATTTTCCGAAAAAAACCAAGGAGGCAGATAATTATGTTGAAGAAATGCGCAAATATCTGGGATGAAGTAAGAATCAAGACCCCGCTGGTTCATTGTATTACCAATTATGTGAGTGTAAATGATGTTGCCAACGCGATTTTAGCCGGGGGAGCCTCTCCGGCCATGGTAGAAAACCCTGGTGAATCTGGAGAATTTGCGCGCCTGGCCGGTGCCCTCTACCTTAATTTGGGGACTCTCACCCAGGAACAGGAGCAAGCTATGCTGGAAGCGGCCAAAGCTGCAGGGGAAGAAGGAGTGCCTGTGGTCATAGACCCGGTCGCCTGCGGGGTGATTCCCCGAAAAAATCATGTGCTGACACGAATTGAAAAATTGTCGGCCATAGCTTGTATTAAGGGTAACAAGGCTGAAATAAAGAGTCTGGCAGGAATCAAAGCCTTTGCCCGGGGAGTAGATTCGGTGGACTGTGGTGAAGGGCTGGAGGATGCCTGCCGCACCCTGGCTCGAAACAAACAAACGGTAGTAGCTGCGACCGGTGCTGTGGATGTGGTAGCCGACGCCAGCCGAATGGTCTTGATTAAAAACGGCACTGGATTGTATGCTTTAATCACTGGAGCTGGCTGCATGGCAGGAGGAGTTATGGCTGCGTGCATCGCTGCCAATCCCGACCAGAAATGGCTGGCGGCGGTGACTGGTCTTTTGGCATTCAATATTGCAGGGGAGAGGGCAGCAAGACGTTCCGGGCATAATCCTGGCACATTTCGCAGCTTGCTATGTGATCAACTCCATGCTCTGAGCGGAGCAGATATTGCCGCACAGGCCAAGCTTGAATGGTTGACTTAAATTAAACTGGTGCTGACAGGGATTCGGGCGAGGGAGAGGGATAGATGACCAGGAGGCTGATGTTTTTTATCGATTTTGATGGGACTATATCCAGGGATGATATCTGTACACTCATGCTGGACACCTTTGGTGGTGACGACTGGCGGGAATTCA
>CAZYGL010000225.1:0-3335 GCA_964647335.1 uncultured Syntrophomonas sp.
GATGAAAAAGCTTGGCTACCGGATCTTTTCTGCGAAAATATGGATAGACCAATACCACTTTGCTAGTCATTGCTATGCCCCTCAATCCCATGGTGGGAGAATTTGACTGTATAGCGGCAGACGATTTTCCCTTGATGGGTGCTGGCCGGATTGATTTGTATGGCGAATCCCGCCCAGCACAGGCGGGCATTTCTTTCTCTGCCCCAGCAAACCTTAAATCCCAAGCCTTGGTCAACTGCAATATCCCCCAGAGAGTACCTTAATCCGAACTGGGGGCTGAACAAGAAGGGGAGTCCACCCGGATCGGGACAGACATCCCAACCTCCGGGGCATTTACATAATTGCCCTTGGTGCCAGGCGCTGGTAAAAAAATCAGCTCCTAATTCGTTCATGATGAACAGTTGCTGCGGGAGCGGACCCAAAAAGGCAAATTCACAGCCGATGTCAACCTGGGCAGGATGCAGGCAGAATTTAAATCGCGCCCGGGCCAGTGGCTCAACGGGCACCAGCTGTTCTTTGATGCCCAATAAGTCTCGCCAGTAAAAGCCGGCGCCCAGGAGAATTTTTTGGAGCGGCGGGGCTAGCCGGTAAAAAGCTGACAGGTATTCTCTGAGCCGGGTGATCAAATGATCGGCTCGCCCTCCAGTGCCTGACCGGAATTCGGTATCAATGACATAGTCAATCAACAGTTGCCGGCGATTTTGCCAAACGACCTCACTTTCCCGGGCGAAGAAGGTCTTGCCCCCGGACCTTATGGCAGCCGTCCCCAGACCCATCCCTTCCTGAGTAAGGTCGACCCCACCCGCCCTGACCTGTAAACCCCGGGCCAGTCCAGTGGATATTCCGGTTCCTTTGTAAAGATTATCGGTAAAGAATTCCGCAGCCTGCATATTAATCCTCCTCAAACGGAAAAGGTTTGATACAGGGCAGGATTATAAAAGGGCCTTAGTTATTGAGGACTGACGGCTGCCCGGGCGATATACCTTGGTGCCGGCAAATTACAGGTGTTCTGCACACATTGAGGCTGCACTTATCCTTATTTTAACATTTAACACGGCTTTTGGCATCAGGTTCGAGCTGGATACTTAGCCGGATGAAGTAGTGTTAATATAATAGAGGGGACATTAGTGATTAATAAATTGGCTGAGGCCGTTGCTGATTGTAACATTGGGAATGGAGATTAGAAAGTGGGCAAAACCTTGATAGCCAGAGAAATGGAATGCAAGACGGCACTTAACAAGACTGGAATTCCGGGCTACCAGTACTGTATGAATCCTTACGTTGGATGCACACATGCCTGCATTTACTGTTACGCTTCTTTCATGTGCCGTTTCACCGGTCATTCGGAGCCCTGGGGAGAGTTCCTGGATGTGAAAGTCAATTTCCCTGTGATCCTGGGCAAACAGCTCTCCAGGCGCACTCGACCCCAGGGAAAAGTGGTGATAGGGACGTTAACCGATGCCTACCAGCCGGCTGAAGCACGCTATGGTCTGACCCGGGCGTGCCTGCAGATCCTGGCTGACTACAAGCAGCTGGAAGTTCATATCCTTACCAAATCGGCACTTGTGCAGCGGGACACCGAAATTCTGAAGCGGATCCCGGCCGCACAAGTGGGTTTTACGATCACCACCATGGACAGCCGGGTGGCCCGGGTAGTAGAACCCGGGGCATCAGCTCCTTCGCTGCGCTTGGGAGCTGCCCGCCGGCTCAGGGAGGCTGGACTCCCGGTATGGGTTTTCATAGCTCCACTCCTGCCAGGACTATCGGATACTGAAGCGGCCCTGACCAGGCTGTTCACCTGCCTGGTTGAAGCTGGCATAAAGGAAATTAGGTTAGACCATCTGAACCCCTATCCGGCTGTGATCCACCGCTTGAAACACACTTATCGCCAGCACTTTCCTAAAGCCTTGCCGGAGCTGGAGGATTATTTGCGCCATCCCGCGATATACCAGCAGGCTGCAGATTGGAGAATCAGGCAAGCCTGCGCCCTGCTGGACTGTGCTCCGGAGCAGGTTTGACGGCGCTGGCCGGTCTGTATATCATTGTGGCCTGAAACAGAGTTATATCATGCTGTTCCAGGAGGAGGGTATCGAGATAGACTTACCTATCGGCACCTTCCAGTCGGAGCAAGGAGTCTGGAAAGGATTTTAATTAAATGACGGATAGAGGTGAATAAACATGAGCAGCTGGGGAGCAGGTTACGCTACGGGATTGGCGGTTGGCATCGGCATGGGCATTATCCTGGGCATGTCTATGGGTAGAGGTCAGCAGAAGTCCTGGGAAGAATTATCGGAACGGTAACGAAAGCAACGTAAAGCTGTCTTGGTCGGTTTGGGCATTTTAGTTTTGCTGGCTGGCAGCTTCTTGGAGCTAACCAAGGCTTTTGGGCACCTGACATTTCTATAGGAGGTATGGGGTTATGGATAACATATGGTCCGGGAGTATGGATGCCACGACACGAAAAATCGTAATGTCAGTGGCGGCACTGGTGATCATCCTGTTCGTGGCCTATCTGGCTCAGGTCTCGGCTCGGCGTTATATTGAAGATGCTGAAGCCAAATTTCGGACTCGTAAATGGATCAAAAACCTGAGTTATATTATCAGCCTGCTTGTCCTAGCGGCCATCTTCAGTGATCAACTGGGGGGGTTAGCTGTTTTCCTTGGGGCCGTGGGCGTAGGGATAGCTTTTGCTCTCCAGGAGGTGATCGCCAGTTTTGCCGGTTGGCTGGCTGTATCAGTGGGCAAGTTCTATCGCAGCGGGGATAGGGTGCAGTTAGGCGGAATTAAAGGGGATGTCATCGATATCAGTGTAATTCGTACCACCCTGATGGAGATAGGCGAGTGGGTGGATGCAGATACTCACACCGGGCGCATAGTGCGCATCGCCAACAGTTTTGTTTTCAAGGAACCGGTGTTCAATTACACCTCCAATTTCCCTTTCCTTTGGGATGAGATCAAGCTACCGGTTAAGCATGGGAGTGATCAGATTCTGGCTCGCAATTTGCTGCACCGCATTGGCGCGGATCTCACTGCCCCAGCAATGGCAGAAGCCCGTCTATCATGGATAGATTTGAAGCGCAAATATTTTATAGATGAAGTGATGCTGGAGCCGCAAGTGTTCATGAAAATAACTGATAACTGGTTGGAATTCACCTTACGTTATATTGTGCACTACCGGGAACGGCGCTCAACTAAAGACCTCATTTACACGCGGGTCTTGGCAGACATTGAAAGTTATCCCGACAGAATCGCCATCGCGTCTGCCACTGTAGCCCTGGTGGAGATTCCTCCTGTAAAACTGCAGCCCAACCCTACAGGGCCTTCTGCCTACAATC
>CAZYGL010000226.1:0-3326 GCA_964647335.1 uncultured Syntrophomonas sp.
TTCCCGCCATGGAAGGCGACAGAGAAGCCATCTCGTCCCAGATCTCCTTGGGACTGTCATAGCTCAGTGGATATCCCATCCGATTGAACATTTGGATAATGGTCTGCCAGTTGGCTTGACCAGGAATTGGGTCGATGGCCTTACGCACTCTCTGTACACGGCGTTCAGTATTGGTAAAAGTTCCTTCACATTCGGCAAAACTGGCCGCGGGCAGAATAACGTCCGCATAGGCTGCGGTTTCAGTCAGGAAGAGCTCCTGCACTACCAAAAAGTCCAGATGCTCAAGCGCCTTGCGGATGTGATTGGCATCGGGATCGGTCAAGACCGGATTTTCACCCAGAATATACATGGCCTTGACTTTGCCTTCATGGGCACCGGCGAACATTTCCGGGATCTTTAGTCCTACCTTGGCGGGCAGGGATGCTCCCCAGGCCTTTTCATGTTTCTCCCGGTTGGCGTCGACATTGACGGCTTGATAGCCTGAATAGACATTGGGCAGTGCACCCATGTCACAGGCACCCTGTACATTATTTTGGCCCCGCTGCGGGTTTACACCGGCTCCCGGTTTACCCATGTGACCGGTCAGCATGGCCAGGTTGGCACAGCTCATAACATTACGGGTTCCGCAAATATGCTCGGTAATACCCAGGGTATAGAAGATTCCGGCTTTGTCGGTGGTTGCATACAGCCGGGCTACGGCGTATAGGTCATCAACCGACACTCCAGTGAGCTCTGCAACCCTTTCCGGGGTATAGCTTTCTACAATGGACTTCAGTTCTTCATAGTTTTCGGTGCGTTCTTCGATGAATTTCTTGTCTTCCAGGCCTTCTTTGATGATGATATGCATGAGCCCATTCAGTAAGGGTATATCGGTTCCGGGTTTCTGGCGCAGCCAATAATCGGCTTCATCAACCAGATCGATATGCCGCGGATCAGCCACCACCAGTTTGGCGCCGTTCCGAACTGCCTGCCTCATCTTATAGCCTATTACGGGGTGCGCTTCGGTGGGATTACTGCCGATAACAAAGAGGAGTTCGGATTCGTTAAGGATATCACTGATAGGATTGGTCATGGCACCGCTGCCGAAAGTAGTGGCCAGACCGGCCACAGTCGGAGCGTGTCAGGTGCGGGCGCAATGGTCCACATTGTTGGTGCCCATGACAGCACGGGTAAACTTTTGCACCAGGAAGTTCTCTTCATTGGTACAACGGGCTGAACTCAAGGCCGCAAATGAATCGGGCCCGTATTGATCCTTGATTTCCTTGAAACGCTTGGAGATGAGATCTAAAGCTTCATCCCAACCTGCAGGTTCAAATTGGCCGTTCTTCTTGATCAAGGGAGTGGTGAGGCGATTTTCATTATAGATGAAGTCCCATCCGAACCTGCCTTTAACACATAGCATACGCTGGTTAACCGGGGCATCCGGATTGGAGAGCACGCCGATGACTTTCTTGTCTTTCACTGCCAGATCGAAATTGCAGCCGGTTCCACAGAAGGGGCAAGTGGTCCTGACCCGTTCTATCTCCCATCTGCGGGCTTGTCCCGCTATGGTCTTTTCTGTTAGAGCCCCAGTTGGGCATACCGCTACGCACTGGCCGCAGAATACGCAGTCGGAATCGATGTAGTCCACATCTCCCGCCGTGGTAGCTTTGCGGTGGAAACCCCGCTGCAGGTAAGACAGATTGTCCTGTCCGGTCAATTCTTCACACGCTCTGACACATGCACCACACAGGATGCATTTGTTCATATCGCGGATGATGAAGGGATTGTTGTCATCGATGGCATAGTGATGTTTTTCACCCACAAATGGGCTTTCTTTGATGCCATAACGGTAGGCGTATTCGGCTAACTTGCATTCTCCCATTTTGTCGCAAGTCATGCAGTCCAGGGGATGATTAGCCACTAACAATTCCAGTATGGTCTTGCGGGCTTCAATAACAGCTGGGGATTCGGTTTTGACAACCATACCGGGCATGACCGGAGTCACGCATGCAGCTGGCAGCAGCCTATTGCCTTCCACTTCTACCACGCAGAGACGACATGCACCCAATTTGCTCAGCTCCGGATCATAGCACAATCTGGGAATGTTGATACCTGCATTTTCGGCAGCTTGGAGCACTGTGCTCCCTGCCGGGGTTTCTACCTCCTTTCCGTCAATGATGAGTTTCACTAAGTCCACTACCATCACTCCTTCCTAAATGTATATCCCGCATTGTGGGACAAAAAAACCCCCAGCCGAGGCTGGGGGTTAAGGAAACAACGGGTATGACAGCACGTCATGTTGCTGACCGACAGCAAGCACATACTGCTGTCGCTTTTGACAATTCCTTTCCAACCGCGGGAGGCAAATTCGTTTCCAAACTCACCCATCGGCTTTGGGCCATGGTAAGATACTTTAGGCTGCAAAGCTCGGAATCAACGCATATTTAATTAGTGTCTAAACTCACATTAGGTTGGCTGCAATAAAATCAGCCAGATTTTCCAATTCATCAAAGGAAAAACAATTTTCCTCCTGCAGCGGCACATCACTGACCACTGCTAACCGGGGGTGCAACCATGGCATTCTATCTTCGGAAATACCTTGACGATAAACCTCTATCTTCGGCCCAGGGGCATTTTTGAAGCCTTCCACTAAAATAAGATCGGCTTGATTAAATTGGGCCAGAATGTCTGCCAGGGGAAAATCCGGCTTCCCAAATTCATGTATCGTATAAGAATCCGGCCCAACGATTGCCACATGATCAGCTCCAGCTTGAGCGTACTGCCAAGAATCGGCTCCTGGCGGATCCGCAGTATATCCGTGAGCAGCATGTTTCACAGCGGCCACATCATAGTTCCGCCCTTTGAAGACGCGGATCAGACCTGCCATTAGCGTGGTCTTGCCGGAGTTGGAGTAACCTACCAGATGCACAACCGGTGTCAAAACAATGGACCTCTTTCTCTAACTTGCCGATCCCTGTCCAGCCGACTAATACCTGCCCAAGGACCATAGTTGTTGATATTCGACATTTGACGTTAAAACCCTGTATTATACCTGGTGCCGGGGGCGGTATAGCCACACCTTATAAAATCACAAACCAAAGGTAATAGCATTCATGTCCGGGCAGCCTGGCCAAATTACGAGTTCCTGGTTGACCTGACCCAACCATGCTGCTTATTCTTTGTCATCATCTGAAGTCAGGTTTCAACAAGAGCAATTAACTGGACAAAGTACAAAGCGGGAGCAAGCTCCCGCTTAGACAGGTTTTCTGTTTATTGAGCCAATCCGTAAGTGTCGCGGGCTATTACCAGCTCTTCATTGGTAGGAATGATGAAGATTCTGATCT
>CAZYGL010000227.1:0-3316 GCA_964647335.1 uncultured Syntrophomonas sp.
CTCTATACACAAGAGTATGCCATCTTAATCCTGATGATGACTGGGATCGTGCCAGCGAAGCCCGTTTTGTCTATGATTCGGAATTCGACCAGGAATGGCTGCAAGGGCGCATCAAGGAGACCCTGGCTGCCTTCAAGGCGAAAAATAAAAACCAGCCTGCAGATTAAACCACAGACCGGCTATCAGCCACTATTTCCAGATTACACTATTTTCTGCCCAGCAGCCTGCTGTGCTCCACCATCATTCAGGCATCCCTTATCAACAGCAGGTGATGCTCCTTGGCGAATGCCACCGCTTCCTCATCGCAGTCGATATGCAGCTGGACCCAAACCGCTGGGATATTTAGTTCCTGGGCCTGTTTGACTATGTCGAACACGGCCTCACTGCGCCGGAATACATCCACTACATCCACTTTAAAAGGTATCGACTTGAGATCCGGATAGGCCTTTTCCCCAAGGATTTCTTGCAGGTAAGGATTGACCGGTATGATTCTGTATCCTTGTTCCTGCAGGTAACGGGGAACATAATAGCTGGGTTTGCCCGGATCATCCTTTATACCCACTACCGCGATAGTCCGGCAGCTTTGCAGCAATTGTTTCTTGACCTGATCCTGGGGATTTATCCACATACCCTCATCTCCCCTCAGAGTGATAGTTTCTCCTACCCTAATTATAGCAATAACCCGGCAATACAACTCCTCCTCTAGGGCAAATCCGATCAGCTTTTAAGAGGTGCGGCCCTCCTCATCAACTGGAGCCCATCAGTCCCCTAGCATCTGTCCTCAAAACATTTTATATTACCTGTAATCGCATTTTTCGGTGTACGGAAAACGAGGGCTCTTTTTGACTCCAATAAACGGCCTTCTTTGTATATAATGGAAGCATACTAAGAGGGGGGTAAGCAAAATGCTTAACATAAACCGTGTGCGGGTGACCGCCATCATGACTGCAGTCCTTTCTCTGCTGGCGTTCTACGCCTCCCTGCGGGGTGTATTCTACCCGCAGCTTTATACGGACCTGTTGGCTACCGGTGCTATTACCGAATCCCTTGTAGCTGGTTCCATCGCCCAGGATATCATTTCCCTGCCCGCTTCAGCTATGCTTTTGCTCCTATCCATGTATCTGCTAGTGCGGCCTGTGGTTAAACCCTTGATCGCCGCCCTGGGCCTGGCGGGCTACTTTCTTTATGGTTATGGACTTTATGCCTTCCAGGGTGGATATACTTCCCTGTACCTAATTTATCTGGCCATTTTCAGCCTGTCACTTTATAGTCTTATCGTGGGCCTGTTGTCTTTCCGCTCGGAGGTTCTGGGTGGTGTTGATATGCCTCCCAGGCTGCGGACTGCCGCGGCCTTTTTCCTCCTGGCGATCCTGGCAATCCTGGTGCCCCTTTGGCTGGTCAAGATTAGTGGTCCCATCGCCCAGCATATCCCGCCAGACACCTACGGGGTTTTCGTATTGGACCTGGGAGTGATTTTCCCGGCCTTCGCCATCATCGCCTACCTGCTCATGCGCCGTCGTCCCTGGGGTGACGTCCTGGCTGGAGTGGCTCTGATCAAAATCCTCACCCTCTGTTTCTCTGTGGCTTTCGGGGAATGGTTCGGTCCCCTTTACCGCCAGGTTTCGCCCGATTATACCATCATGTTCATCTTCATAGGACTGACCTTGGTGAGCCTGGCCCTGTCCTGGTCCTACTTCAGACAGATGCAAATCCCCGACCTGGGTTAATAATCCCGCTCTTGACATTATAGAGGGGTGATCCGGCCATTGCATATCACCCCCCTAGTTTAAAGTATAATATTGTCCGCCTTGAATTCATATTTAACCTGGCTATATAGTTCGGGCTGATAGGGAGTGAAGGTGCGCTCCCAGCACTGGACCTCGTCATGGCGATTAATCAGGACTACACTGCTGGACCTGGTCCCATATTGGTACTCCGGGCTGATCACATGCAGGGAGGCAAGTTCCCTTTCCAGTTCCCAGGCAATACCAGTAGAGATGATTTCATGGTCGGGCGGTATTTCCCGGTCAGCCAGAATCGCAAAAAGGTGCTCGACGTCAATGTGATCTTCGCTCAGAGCCGATTCCAAGGCCCTTTTCCCGTTTATCACTTTGGGCCAGGGGGTATTGAGCAGGCTATTACTGAGGCCATGCACGCCCCTCTCCACCTCCTGCACTGGTCCATGATCCCGGTTGGAGCAATAGTATATTCGGTCAAAGGTGCCGGCCAGCAGATTGTAACCGTTGTAAGGTTTTGATTCATGTAAAAGTCCTAACATATAGCTGTGGGCATCCACCTCATTCTGTAAATACTCCTGGACCAAGCGTCCCCGAGATGGAGCCTTGGAGTTGAAGTCCGAGGGATCCCGGTAATTGGTCAAAGCCGCCCAGCGCCCATCAGTGGTGATCCCCATCCATGTCCCTCCCTCCTTCTCGTCCCGGCCGGCCAATATGGACGGGCAGTCCTCCCAGAAGGTAGTCCGAGCGGTGGGGCGTTCATAGAACTCATCCCGGTTTGCGATTATGACCAGCTTGTAGCGGGGATGGCAATCATGAGCCCACAAAATCAAACACATGCTTTTTCACCTCAATAAAAATTTATCACTTCTTCCCCGCCGGGTCGACAATATTAAAAAACATCCATATTTTGCAAGCTTTGCAGCTAAAAACCGTATCTATTTTATAAAGCTGCTGCGGTACCAGAACCGCGGTGCGACTAACTGAGGAGGTACATAAACATGCAGGGAGCCATCTCTAATCCCTTTTCCAGTCCCAACCGCCACCTCGCCCTTTTACTGGTATTGCTGGTGCTGATTGTGCCATTGTTGGCGGCAGGCTGCGGAGCCAAGAGCACAACCGATACTCTCCAGTCAGGACGCAGCCAGACCGAACTTACAACCGATTCGGCCTCCGCTCCCAAATCAGCCCAGAATGAGACTGCCGCGGACCCATTGAGCTTGGACCGCAAGGTGGTGCAGAATGCTAGTCTCAGCTTGAAGGTGCCTGATATGGCCCGAGCCGCTGATCAGATTATTGCCTTGTGCGGCTCAAAAGGCGGCTATACCGTCAGCAGCCGCATCTACCGGGAAAATGACCGGGTGTCCGGGCGAATGGCGGTCAAAGTCCCCCAGACCGTTCTGCTTGAGGTTATCGAATCTATGACGGCTTTTGGGGAAGTAACCGACAAATTGATCAGCTCCCAGGACGTCACCGAAGAATTCTATGATGCCCAGGCCCGCCTGAAGGTGCTTGAGGCCAAGGAAGCACGGCTGCTTGGGCTGATGGACCGGGCAGCCAATATAGCTGAAATCATCAGC
>CAZYGL010000228.1:0-3310 GCA_964647335.1 uncultured Syntrophomonas sp.
TTTACCCAGGCGTTGGTTACGGTTCCCAACTCTACCCTGGCCAATGATCCCATAACTAACTGGTCCAGGATGGTTACACGGCGAGTCAGATTCACATTGAGTGTTGATTATGCAGGTCCCAGGGAGCTGATCGAGGACTGTCTCAGGGAGATGCGTAGTCTTATCCAGAATCACCCTGGCATAGAACCAGCTTCGGTCTTGGTGTGCCTGGAGAACATCAATGCAAATGGCCTTGAGGTGCTAGTCCAATATTTCAGCCGCGATACACAGACACCGGGCTACATGGCTTTGAAGGAAGAAATAAACTATGCTATTTTGGACATTCTGGCTCGTCGTCGCTTGCCCTTGGCTGCACCTGGCCGGGTAGTATATTCCCACAATTCCAACGAAGCCAAAGCCAAATGATGGTTATGCCCCAGCCATCAGATACCAATTTAATATGATTATGGGTAAGCTGGCTTAAAGGCCAGCATTTTTGTTAATATCATAATTAGGAGGCTTCATCAAATCTTCACAATTTCTTCACAAACTCAACTCAAGGACTCTGTATATTGGTACTAGCTGTTGAAACACAGCGGAACATAGGGGAGGAGGAACATCATCATGAAACGAGGATCGATTGTTTTAGCAATTATAGCCCTGGTTGTATTACTTGCAGGTGAATGGTTCATCATAAAACAGCAGACTCCTCAAGCGGGTTCCAACGATTTAAATGCCAACAACACCGCTTACAATTTAGCCATCGGGGGCACCGATGTTTCTGTGGCCGACATAGTCGAAACAGTAGGGCCTGCGGTCGTCTATATAGAAGCCCGCGGGTCGAGTACAGTCGATAATCCTTTATTCAGGATATACGGGTTTGAATTGCCACAGTCGGTTCAAACTGCAACCGGCACAGGTTTTATAATCGATCCGAACGGCTATATCATGACCAATCAGCATGTGGTCAACGGAGCTCAAAATATTGAAGTCACTGTTCAGGGACAGAGCAAACCATACAGCGCAGCTCTTGTGGGTCAAGACTATGAACTGGATGTTGCCATCCTCAAGATAGAGGCAACCGGGTTACCTACACTGGTTATGGGTGATTCCGATGCCATGCGCCAGGGCGACTGGGTCATTGCTATAGGCAATCCTCTTGGTCTGGACCATACCGTTACTGTTGGGGTAGTATCGGCAAAAGGTCGGCCCATAACCATTCAGGATCGCAACTATAAGAACCTTATTCAAACTGACGCAGCCATCAACTCTGGCAACAGCGGTGGCCCCCTAATCAATATGAACGGTCAGGCAATAGCCATAAATACAGCTATCAGCGCTGATGCCCAGGGGATTGGATTTGCTATTCCCATCAACACCGCTAAGAGCATTATGCAGGAATTGATAAGCACCGGAAAAGTAGTTCGCCCCTATATGGGCATAAGTATGAGTGAAGTATCGCAGGAAATATCCGATTTACTGAAAATAAGTCCGGACACCAAGGGGGCCGTGATCATGAATGTCCTGAATGACAGCCCGGCCGGAAAAGCCGGGCTGAAATATATGGACATCGTAGTCGGCATCGACGGCACTCAGATGGGCAATCCCTCCGAAGTGCAGGATTACATTGCCAAGCAGAAAGTGGGGCAAACAGTACAGGTGAATGTGATCCGTGATGGCCAGTCGGTTTCGGTGCCAGTAACACTGAGAGAGAAGCCTTAGACATCACATTGGCGCCTAAAGCCCTTCCAGAACATATGAGGTGAGATATGAGCATAAACATTCTAATAGCTGACGACGAAGCCAGGATGAGAAAACTGGTGAGTGATTTTCTGCGACAGGCTGGATTTGTGACTTTTGAAGCTGCCAACGGCAAACAAGCCCTGGATATTTTTGCTGTCAATAATATTGATCTCCTAATCCTCGATGTAATGATGCCGGAATATGATGGCTGGGCAGTGTGCCGGGAAATAAGAAAAGATTCCTCTGTGCCCATAATCATGTTGACAGCGCGGGGGGAGGAAGCCGACGAATTATTTGGATTTGACCTGGGTGCTGACGAGTATATTTCCAAACCATTCAGTCCGCGCATCCTGGTAGCCCGGGTTCAGTCCCTGCTGAAAAGGGGGAGGCAAAAAGTCGCTCTGCCTCCACGGATTATGGGCGGACTGGAAATTGATGAAACGGCTCATTATGTATACGCTGATGCCAAACCGATCGACTTGACCCCCAGGGAATTTGAACTACTTGTCTATATGGCAGACAATGCAGGCCGCGCTCTAAGCCGCGAACAGATATTGAATGCGGTCTGGAATTACGATTATTTCGGGGATATCCGGACAGTGGACGCTCACATCAAAAACCTCCGCTTAAAGATGGGTTCACTGGGCAGCTATATACAGACAGTAAGGGGAGTCGGCTATAGATTTGAGGCAAGCAAATAAGATGTCTATACGCAGCCGCTTGTTCATCACTGTTAGTCTATTGATAGTCTTTTTTGTGGGCTTTTCATGGTGGATGAACTCAACCTACTTGGAAACTTACTATGTTAATCAAAACCAGCAAGACTTGCTAAAAGCAGCAGCAGCGATAGATGCTGCATATAATGGAGATGTATCGGACCTTTATGTCGAGTTGAACCGGTTGGAGCGCTTATCGGGAATTAACATACTCATCCTGGATAATAACCTTGCAGTCAAATATTCTTCCTCAGGCGCGGGAGCAGATGTTCCAAGTGGTATTGAAAGAAAGCGGATCCGCCCGGCAGATCATCTGGTTCCTTTGATCACCAATTACCAGTCGGCTTTGCAGAGCGGCAATAAGGTAGTGGCCCTGAGCCAGGACCCTAACCTGGATTCGGGTCTGCTCAATATCATTACCCGCCTTAGCAATGGCGACTATCTGCTCCTCAGCAAATCATTGCTCTCATTGGGGCAGAGCGCGGCGGTGGCCAACCGTTTCTTCCTGTTCACAGGCCTACTAACCATTCTGCTTGCCAGCGGAATAATCTATTTATTCGCCAGACGATTTACCGGTCCTATATTGCGCCTGAATGACATAGCCCAGAAGATGTCACACCTGGATTTCACCGAAAAGTACGCAGCTGTCCATCAGGATGAAATTGGAGAACTCGGGAAGAGCATAAATTCGTTGTCAGACCAGCTCGACAAATCGATTTCAGAGCTGCAAGCTGCCAATCAGAAATTACAGCAGGAAATCGAACATGAACGCAAGGTAGATGAAATGCGCAGGCAATTTATCTCCAACGTTTCTCATGAGCTTAAAACCCCCATAGCCTTAATACAAGGCTACGCAGAGGGTCTAAAGGAAA
>CAZYGL010000229.1:0-3307 GCA_964647335.1 uncultured Syntrophomonas sp.
GGCCAGGGGCTCGGGCGCGGCGTCCAGGAAATAATCGAAGTATTTCTGGAAATCCACCTCCCCCACCCGGGCGGGGGCATATTTTTCATATATAGCTGCCTTGCCTCGCAGCAAGTCAGGCGCCTTGATTCCGTAATCGATGGACATGGAGGCTTCGATGTAGGCGGCCAAGCCGTCACAGGCCCTGACCAGCTCCCCGTCCAGGGGATTATAGTCTTCGCTGTCGAATTCCTTGCTGATACGCTGGGAGCTGACGAAGATGATCTGGTCCTCGTGCATGATCTTGCTCTTGAATTCGTCATCGAGGAAATAGAGCATTTCTGTCTGCCATTTGCGCGGCAGCAGCGGCCAGATCCTTTCCCGGAAGCGCACCCGCTCGATATCTTTGAGGATGGCCTCGATGCCCTCCACCGACCTTTTTACCGGGGAGATGATGTCCCGGGTCAGGACTTCAGGCAGATCGTGGAAGAGGGCGGCAAAGAAATTGTTGTAGATCCGTTTCTCACAGGAACCCATCTCCACCGAGAAGAGATAGGTTATTATGGCTACGATCAGCATATGCCCAAGAACCGATGTTTCCGGCACCCGGGGGGTCTGGGCCCAGCGCTGCTGAAAACGCAGCTGCCCCACAAGATCCATGAAATTGTGGGTCTTTTTCCCCAGCACGATCTTCTGCACCCCGGCCAGGTCATAGAATTCCTCGACTTCATTGGCAATATTCTGTTTGGTCTGTTCCAAACCGAAAAAGCCCTGGTTCATATGCTGGATGATCTCGAACTCCCAACTGGTAGCCAGGTAGTGGGCTGCGTTCAGGATGCGCTTCTCGAAAGGGGCATAATTCTTCTTGCTGAAATAATTGACCAGCTTGGGCAGGAAACCGCCCTCGATGCCGATGATAGAAGGCTCTATCTGTCTTGTCACCCACTCGTTCAGTTCCTGGCTCTTCTGTTCCATGAGGCTGTGATAGATATCCGGTTTGAGGTCAGTGAGCACCCCGCGCTGCAGAAATTCGAAGATACCTCCTTCGATCAGCTTCTGCCAGTCGATCCTGCGGTCCCGGTCGCTTTCTTCGGTCCGGGCCAGCATGTAGGCGAACACCATCTTATGCGCCTGCTTGTCAAGCTCACTGAATCCGGTATGGGGGCGGATATGGTCATTCCATCTTTGCATGCTGGCCGGCCGGAATAACAGCTCCAGCATTTCCCTGCTGATCACCGGTATCACTCCTCGACAGTTAGTCTCACCTTTTCCAAATCTATCCTGTCCTCATATTCTATACCATTTATCCTGTACTCGCGATGCCGGGAAGAGATAAATCCGGCTTAATTCCTCATTCTTCCGGCCCCCACAAAAGCTCGGCCAGGTAGCTCCTCCGCCCGGCCCGGTGGTGGGTCAGGAGTTCCAGGGTCGCATATACATCGTCACTGGCCCGGTGACTCCTGGCCGGGGCAATGTTATGCTGGTACAGGAGGTCCTGCAGCCTCCGATTGGCAAAACCCTTGCCCTTCCAGTCGATGCCGGCCATGGAGCAAAACCACTTCTTGTCACCTATGCCCGGAAAAAGCCGCAGCATGAAATTGCGGTCGAAGGAAGCATTGTGGGCGATGAGGAAGTCGGCCCGTTCCAAAATCTCCTCTACCCGCTCATAATCCAGTTCCTGTCCGCAAACGTCTGCCATGGTTATGCCATTGACCCGGGAAGCCGCCGGGTGTATGACACAGGCGGGCTCCCGCAGCCCGGTGTATTCATCCTCGACCCGGACCAGCCTGCCGGAGGCCAGGTCAAAGCTGAACAGGACAATGCAGAGTTCGATGATTTCATCCTGGGCCGGGCTGAGTCCGGTGGTCTCCACATCGACGATCCCGCCCAGGATCGATTTATTTGCGGCGGCTGCATGCATTAACGCTTACCTCTTAGATGCTGAATAATTTTTGCAGTTGATGACCATATGCTAATTATACCGTCCGGGCAGGGCCCAGCACAAACCCTCCGCCAAGGCTCTTTCCGCCGGTTTCCCCCGCCTGGGCTGGTCAGATCCGGATATTTGACTGGCCATGGCTCCCTGGAGTCAGTTATAGTGATAAGGTAAACTTTACCCTAATCAGCGGCTCAGTGCAGCCAGTTTCTATTCAGGAAGGACAGCTATGGATTTGCGGACCAACCGATATCTAGTCCCCGCCTTCATTATAACGCTCATTCTGCTGCTGGCAGCAGGCTGCGGTCCCCGGGCGGACACCAGCTCGGTCCGGCCAGCTGAGCCCACATCTCCATCTGCGGTGCCTGAACTGAAGGTCCATTTCATCGATGTGGGCCAGGGGGACGCCATCCTGGTCGAGACCCCGGCAGGGCAGAAAATGCTGGTGGACGCGGGTGAGAATGTCTATGGCGACCTCGTGGTGGATTACCTGCTGGCCCAGGGCGTAAAGGGGCTGGATGTGGTGGTGGGCACCCATACCCATTCCGACCATATCGGCGGTCTGGATACAGTGATGGCGCGTTTCCCCGTCAAAGCCATCTACATGCCCAGGGTGACCCAGAATACGAAGAGTTTCGAAGATGTGCTGAAAGCCGTGAAGAGGCAGGGTCTGACCGTCGTAACCGCCCGGGCCGGAGTCGTAATCCCTTTGCAGGGTGTGGACTGCCGGATCCTTTCCCCCCAGGCAGACCGCTATGACGAGCTCAATGATTACAGTGCGGTGATCCGTTTGCAGTACGGCTCCCAATCCTTCCTGCTCACCGGAGACGCCCGCTCGATCCCGGAAAACCAGATGCTGGACGCTGGAGAGAACCTGCAGGCCACGGTCTTGAAGGTGGCCCACCATGGCAGTTACAGTTCGAGCAGCGCCAGGTTCCTCCAGGCGGTGCAGCCCGCTTACGGGATAATATCCCTGGGCAAGGACAATGACTATGGCTATCCCCACGACTCCACCATGGCCAGGCTGGCCAGGGCGGGTATAAAGATATACCGGACCGATCAGAGCGGCACTATCGTAATAAACACCGATGGCAGCTCTTTGCAGGTCAAGACCGAGAGGTGAGAGGATGAAGACTGGAATCATAGACCGGTTTGAAGGCCAATACGCCCTGGTGGAATTCGCCGGGACCATCCGCAGCATCAGCCGCCGGCGTCTGCCCGAGGAAGCCCGGGAAGGGGATGTGATCGTGCTCCAGGGGAGGAAGTGGAAGGTGGACCAGGAGGCCACCCAGGAGCGCCAGAAATACCTGGCCGAATTGGCAGAGAACCTGTGGGAATAACCGGGCTGCTTAGCTCTGCTCCTGGCCTAATTCCTGCCTCAGCAGGTAAATG
>CAZYGL010000230.1:0-3293 GCA_964647335.1 uncultured Syntrophomonas sp.
AGCGTATCTCTTCCTCGGGCAGATGGTGCATGTCCCCGGCTAAAAGTGGGGCATATTGATCCAGTTCCAGCCCTAGTCCCTCCAGCCACGCCGGGTTATAGCACAGGTTCTTGTAGGCTGCAGCAGGACCTGCGCCGTTGAGCAGTTCACGGGCCAGGAGTGCGTATATGCAGCAAGCAGTGCGGGCCCGGGGATGGCCATGGGTTATACCCGACATGGCCCAGATACCCTGGATGATCTCGGGCAGGGATTGGGGGGCCAGGTAGATGGCCGCTGGGATGATGCGCATCAAGGATCCGTTGCCGTTGTCTTCTTCACTTGCCGGACCAGCATCCTCGGCAGGCATACCCCGGGAAATGTTATCCATGGCCCGGGCGGTGCTCCGGCCGATATCATAAGCAAATCCGGAGGGAGTCAGATGCCCGTCCCTGTACCAGCGCAAGAAGCGCTTCCCGGCATCCTCTGTATCGAAACCAGCCTCGCAAATGCTCTCCACCAGGCAAAGGGTCAGGGATGAGTCGTCTGACCAGGAGCCGGGGGGCATGTTGAAGGCTCCCCAGCCTTCCATGCCGGTCACAGGCCTGAGCTTGCGCCGCAGGCGGCCTTCGAACTGCACCGGTAAGCCCAGGGCATCCCCGACTACTACTCCCATAATGCCGCCTATGATCTGATTCCTGTTCATAAACCCATCCTCCCCGGTCTATTTCAGCTAGTCATGGCTCTAAAAATTATGCCATATGCATTGTTGACTGTGATAAATGTTTTTGTAATATTTTATACTTATTGTGTATATTTTAACATATTTATTGTGGGCGCTAAGTGTGTTATCCTTCCTGTAGAGGAGGTGTCCATTATGGAGAAGAAACTGTTTTTGGCCAACCTGGCCAGCCAGTTGCCAGCCATCAGGAATATCCTGGGCTGGACCCAGGCGGAACTGGCCAAGCGGATAGGGATCAGCCGGGCCAATATCGTGAGCATCGAGCAGAATCCCAACAAGATGAGCAAGACCTCGGCCCTGGCCCTGTACACTGCCATATTCGGCGAGCTGATGCAGAAGCGACAGCAGTATGCCTCCCTCAATTTCGAGCTATGGCGCCGGAATGAGACTACCGACCGGGAGTACCTGCTCAAGCAGATCAACGGCATCATGTGGGGACGCAAGAAAGGCGCTGCAGTAATGGTCATAGGTCCCAGCCGTGAGCCCCTGGCCGGCAAGACCGCCCACCTCATCCAGCTGCTTAATGATCCTGATGAAGCTGATAAATCATCCATGCTGAGCCACCACGATATCGAGCAGATCCTGGAGCGGACCGTGGACTTCATCCAGGAAGAGCTCTGCAAGCTCCTGGGGTTGGAAGAGCGTAATCCGGAAGCCTACATCAAGAATCTGGAGGAAGTCACCTACCAGCTGGATGAGTTCGAGATCGAGTTCTGCGTGGGGGATATCAGCGAGCAGGAAGGGGTGGACATCATCGTGAATGCCTCCGACCGCTACCTCTCCGGCAGCGGCGGCGGAGACCGTGCTATCCACCAGGCGGCCGGGCCGCAGCTGGATGATGAATGCCTGACCCTGGTGCCGGTTCAGCCTGGCCAGGCCGTAGCTACCGAGGCTTACTGGCTGCCCAACTACTTGATCATCCATACAGTAGGGCCGCGTTACGACTTGGATGAGCTGGCCCCTGAACTGCTGGCTATGTGCTACCGCAATTCTTTGCACCTGGCAGAGACCAGAGCTTCGGCCCATGGCTATTCCTCCATCGCTTTTCCCTCTGTAGCTACGGGGACTTTCGGCTTTCCCCTAAAACAAGCTGCACCGGTGGCCCTGCAGACAGTGCTGGAGGTCATACCATCGTTGCAGGCCATTAGCAAGATACGTTTCGTGCTGTATGACAGTCCTACTTTGCACGTCTATACCCGAGCTTGGGAACAGCTCACCAAGAACCGTTGAAGCTCCTGGTAGATCGCAAACACCGCAGGTGATCGCGATTGGTCGATCTGCAGCTATACTATACTCAGTGGCCCGGGCCAAACTCCCGGGCTTTTTTACTTTCTCGCCGCCTGGAACTGGCTCCTGAGCTCCAGGGCCTTTTTCCGGTTTTTCCTCACACCCCGGCCGTATTCATACATGTCAGCCAGCCTCTCCATGGCCTCGGCGTCACCAGCCGCAGCGGCCCGCTTGTACCAGTATATGGCCAGGTTATAGGCTTGCTCCAGTCCCAGTCCTTCCTCGTACATGATGCCCAGCTGGCGCATGCAGGGGGGGTCGTTGTAATTGGCTCCCAGGCCATATACATTCAGGGCTGCTTCAAAGTTGGGATCAAAATAGTAACCATGCTGCAGGTTCAGTCCCACATAACAATAGGCAGGTATGAATCCGGCCTTGGCAAGCTCCAAAAACGCTATCCCCGCCCTTTTATAGTCGCGGCGGACCCCTTGGCCGTAAAAATACATCTTGGCCAAGCCGAATTTGGCTTCCGGGTCCCCTGCTTCAGCGGCTTTGCGGTACCACCTGAGGGCGGCCTTAAAACGAGCTTTCACATCTTCGCCCTGAGCTTGGGACAGGATATTGGCCAGGCTGGTCATGGCTTCCAGGCTGCCTTTGCGGGCGGCTTTTTCAAACCACTGGGCCGCCTCTTCAAGATTCGGCTTGATTCCATAGCCATGCAGGTAGAAACGACCCAGTGCGCACATGGCATCTTTGTCCCCGGCTGCCCCCGCCAGTTTGAAGAGTTCCAGGGCTACAGCATAGTCTCGAGCCAAGCCCTGACCGTTCTCCAGGCTCTGGCCCAACAGTGACAGTGCTTGTACATCCAGGTCGGAAAGCTTGGACGAATTGACGGTAAATTTGATATTCATTATCTGCCTCCTCTTTTATATGTTCAGGGGCTGCTCCTTAAGCCAGGCCCTCTGGTGCGTGCATTTCATTCAAGTGGGCGCCTTCCAGGCGTCCAACACTAATATGATATCATTTTTGCCTGGTTGTTGACCAACTCCCCTTGAACCGGCCGAGGGTTTGAATTATATTTAACCAAAAGCGGCAGTTAAAACGGTGTCTGTGCGGGTCGGCGCTCCGGACTGGAGCGAAGCGACCCTGATAACCCTAATGAAAGGATGACAATATATGCTGAGCTGGAAAGCGCGGATGTGGGTGTTTCTTATGCAGAACCGCAATCTGCTGCGCCTGCGTCCGAAACGCGAAAAAATCGACTGGGATAGCTTCGAAGCAATAGAGCGCTTCCGCCAGGATGTGGAAAGCGGTGCAGCCAGGTTCGGCAGAATCCCTGAGGGAATCG
>CAZYGL010000231.1:0-3278 GCA_964647335.1 uncultured Syntrophomonas sp.
AGCTGAAGTTGATGAGCTTCTCTATTATGCCCAGAAAATCAGGAGGTCTCACCGTCAATATATTTACGCCCAGAATTCATTGATCCTGGAGTGGCATTATGCCCTCCATACCAATGTCCATGGTGACAGCATCGGTGAGAAATTCCTGGTGTTTACCGAATGTAAATCAATAGGTGATGCAGAATGAGTACTGAGGCTCTATTAGAGGTAGAAGAAGGCGATGGCCATTATAAAGTATGCCGCCACCAAAAGTGAACCTTCCATCCAATTAGATTCCCCGTCCAGACTTATGAACTGGGCGATGAGCACTGCCAGGGCAACCACCGCTATCTCATAGTAGTTGAACATCATGGTCATGGGATTGCCGAAAAGGAAACTGAGAAAGACCAGGATCGGAGTAATCAGCATAGCTATCTGGGTGCTTGAACCTATTGCTATTTCGAACGAAAGATCCATTTTATCCTTCAAGGCCACAGTCACAGCCGTAAAGTGTTCGGCTGCGTTACCAATAATGGGTATTATGATTATGCCTATAAAGAACTCAGACCAACCCAAAGCCTCGGTTACGTGCTCGATCCCGCTTACCAGGAATTCGCTCTCCAGGGCGATCAGGGCTGTGCTGAATCCTAAGACAATCATGGCTTGGGCACGGGTCCAATGGGTTTCCTGTACATCACATATTTCTTTGCTGCCCCGCCTCATAGAAAACAGCAGACCCGAAAAGTACAGTATCAACATTATTGATGCCACAGCCAAGCTGAATCCCTCTAGCGCGTGATGTTGCTGTTCTCCTTGAAAAAATACCGCCGGGATAATGATAGCGATAATAGCCAGGAACATCAAGCTGGTTTGGTTGCTGATATGTACCCGGTCAAAGCGTTGCTCCCCGTTTTTAATGCCTCCCACCAGGATGGACAGGCCCAGTACAAGCAATATATTCCCCAGTATACTGCCCGCTATGGAAGCCTTGACCACATCCGAGAGCCCTGCCCGCAAGGCGAAGATAGTGATCAACAATTCCGTGGCATTTCCGAAACTGGCATTTAGAAATCCCCCAGCTCTCTCACCCACATAACAAGCTAGGGTTTCAGTAGCTTCACCCATCAGCCCCGCTAAAGGGATGATGGACACGCAAGCCGCAAAAAATAATCCCAATTCATAGCCGCTGAATCGAAAATATAGACTGACCGGGATCGCAACCAAAAGGTAGTTCAAGTATTTACCCATACACAGATTACTCCTCTGTCAAAGTTCGCGATTCTCTGGATATCGTCGCAAGCTGCCTTTCATGGCTTGGACTTGCGGGACTTGTCGAGGATGTCAAGAAGTGCCAGGATCACTCCCGCTCCGAGTAAAGAGTATCCTAATAGTCTGTTTTCTGCCAAGAAAAGTCCTATGATGATCAGCACGAAAGCTAGACTTTCCAGTTTGCTCATGCGCTGCGGCAGTTCTTTTCTTTTTATCATCAACATCACGAAGATAATCGCCAATAGCACCAGGGCATAGACAATCCAGGCCGAGGCTGACGACACGCTTCCCCACAACATGCGAACCTGACCTCCCTTTCATGTTCTGGACCGGATCCGATTCAAGATTAGGCCAACTTCACCGCGGTTCCGCTGGCAGCCACCATAAGCATGCCATCGCGAATGACTTCGTAATCCAGGTCAATACCTATTATGGCATCTGCTCCCATACTGCGGGCCTGGTCTGTCATCTCTTCGACAGCTATCCGCCTGGCCTCGCTGAGTTTGGTTTCATAGGCCCCGGAACGACCACCCACTATATCGGTAATACTGGCAAAGATGTCCCTTACCACATTGGCTCCCATGATCGCTTCACCGGTGACCAATCCCAAATACTGGCGGACCGCCTGCCCTTCAACAGCTGAGGTTGTGGTTAAAATCATGTGCACGTCTCCCTTCAGAAAGTATAATACTATCTTATCACAAGCTGACATTCCTGTGCGGCAGCTGGCTGCCCTTCCATTGGTATCGCTGATTTCTGCTCAAACAGAACATAGCTGTTATTTCTGTTTATCTCATGAATACTGCAGGAATCACCTCTCCCAACAGAGAAAACTCTACAGACTAACAGAATGACCTTTCTTCATTGATTACCGATCTGCCATACTATGCTATGTGGAAAGAAGGGATTTGCGTGTCTAAACAATTTCCTGCCCTTTTAGGTGCAACGCTCTTAGCAATATTGTTTTGGGTATCTCCGGTTGTTTCAGCTCCCAGTGTAACCTTGGATGGAAAATCCCTGGTCTTCGACGTGGCACCAGTTACAGAGAATAACCGCACTCTAGTTCCCATCCGGGCGGTATTTGAAGCAATGGGTGCTGCGCTCACATGGGATCAAACCACCCTGACGGCGACAGCCAATAAAAACGGAACGGTGGTCGGTATAAAAGTCGGTTCCACTACCCCAACCATCAACGGTGTTAGTAAGATTATCGATGTGCCTGCCATTGCCGTCAATGGCCGCATCATGGCTCCCCTGCGCTTTGTTGCCGAGGCTTTCGGCGGCACGGTAATTTGGAATCAGCCGCTGCAAACTATAAGCATCTACTCTACCCCGGTTAATCTGCCGAGCGGGATTACTCCAAATAATTATGTGCCCTCTGGGCACAGCTTTCTAACTGCAGATGGCTTTGAAGTAACCTTTAACGGCCTGGTAAGGGGTGAAAAGGCTTGGACGGTGATTGCAGCTTATAACCCTCTCTTGCCGTCTCCTGAATCCGACATGGAATTCGTTATTGTTTATTGCACAGTCCGCAATGTAAGTACTCCTGACCAACCGGAAACTGTCAGCGATATCGATTTTGAGCTTGTCGGGAGCTCGGGCCGAACCTTCCAGACTTTTGACAGGCTCGTCCAGTTGCCGGTCACCGGACCAGACCGAGAGCTGCGTGGAATTATGAGTCATGGTGAGGAAACCAGCGGCTCACTGGCTTTTAATATACCTGTGAGCGAAACCAGTCTGTTTTTGGTCTGGCACCCCTATTTCAGCAGTCGGGCTTACTTTGAAATGCTCTGAAACCCTCGGTCAGAATCAGAGATGGTTGCATGAAGTAAACATAGAAACAGTCTGCGGAGGATGGCCATGTTCGGTGCGATAACAGGTGATATCATAGGTTCTCCCTTTGATGGGTCCAACAACAAGCGGATGGATTTCGTTATGTTTGCGTACGATCCTCGGTTCACCGACGATACTGTCTTGACCGTGGCCATCGCTGACAGCATCCTTAAATCACGCGACTATGCTCTGTCGCT
>CAZYGL010000232.1:0-3276 GCA_964647335.1 uncultured Syntrophomonas sp.
TATTCTTGGTGCGGCGGGAGAGTATCTGCACCACTCTCTCAATTTCCTCTTCCCGACCTATGACCGGATCCAGCCGTCCTTCAGCCGCGTCTTTAGTGAGGTCCCGGCTATAAGCGTCCAGGGTTGGAGTCTTGCTCCGTGCCTTTCTCCCTTTATGGCCCGGAACTTGGTTGCTGGCAGCAGGGGATTCCGGCGGTTCATGCTCCATTAGGCTTGAAGTCTCGGCTCCCAGCAATAAAAGCACTTGTTCACGCAGGCTTTCCAGTTTGACCCCCATAGACAGCAAGACCTGGCTGGCCAGACCTTCTTCCTCCCTGATCAGGGCCAGAAGCAGGTGTTCCGTTCCTACGTAGTTGACCCCCTGCAAACGCGCTTCTTCAAAAGCCAGGTTGAAGACCTTCTTGACCCTGGGGGTTATAGGCAGATCCCCGGCTGCTTCCTCCCGTTTGATCTCTTCCTGGCCGATTATGCGTTTAACCTCTTCCCGCACATTGGCCAGGTCTATGCCCAAATTGATCAAAGCCCTGGCGCCTACACCCTCGCCTTCACGCAGCAGTCCCAGCAGGATGTGCTCAGTTCCGATGGCAGGATGTCCCAGGTCCCGTGCCTCCTCCTGGGCGTGTATAACAATATTGCGTGCCCGCTGGGTGAATTTTCTAAACATATCAAGCCAATCCTCCTTTAAAATGATGTTATGCTCTACTTCACGCTGGTCATTTTCGCCTGGATCACTTCCGCCCTCTTTATGTCCCTCTCGATTGGATCCATCTCTCGCCCCCCCAATTTCTGCAAGTGGGCCGGGCGTATAGCCACCATGAGTTCATTCAAGGCCAGTAAGCTGATCCCGGTTAGTATGCCCAGGTCAACTCCCAGGCGCACATCGGAAAGAAGGCCCAGGGCCTCATCGGATGCTATTACCCGGGCATTGCAGAGTATGCCATAGGCTCGCCCTATCTTGTCCTCCAACTGATATTTAAGGTCGCTTTTAAGACGCTCCCGCAATAAGCTTTCCTGCTCCACGATCTGCTCGGTCACAGTCTGCAGATAGGTACAGATATCTTCTTCGGTCTGTCCCAGGGTCACCTGGTTGGAAATCTGGTAGAAGTTCCCTACCGGCTGGCTCCCTTCGCCGTAAAGCCCGCGAACCGCCATGCCCAGCTGGCCGATATTCTGCAGAACATGGTTTAATTGACCACTTATCTGCATGGCCGGCAGATGAACCATGACTGAAGCCCGCAAACCGGTGCCCACATTGGTAGGACAAGCCGTGAGGTAACCTCTTTCTTCATCGAATGCATAATCCAAATTGCACTCGAACTCATCATCCAGAGCCTGGGCCTTTGCATAACACTCTCTCAGCCTGAGACCTGGCAACAGGCATTGCATGCGCAGGTGGTCCTCCTCATTGACCATGGCGGCCAATGAACCGTCATGGTTGACCAGTATGGCCCGGTAAGCACAAGTTGCATCGGCATGCTGGGGAGAGCTCAGGTGTTTCTCGGTCAGGATCTGCCTGTCCAGGGGACTGAGCTGATCGAGAGAAATCATGTCCATATCCGCCAACAATGGACCCGGCGTATTCTTCCAGGCATGGCTGATCAATTCCAGGCTTTTGCTCCCCGAATTTTGGTCCAGCAGATGCGGGAACGGTATTTCGCTCAGGTTACGGGCCAGCCTGACCCGGCTGCTGATCACGATGTCCCGGTCTCCTTCCGGCACATCCATCCACTTGATGAAACTGCTGTTTAAGATGTCATAAACACTCATCTTTATTTACCTCCATCGGACAGCTGGCGTTCCATCTCCTTGAGCTGATCCCTGATTTCGGCCGCCCGTTCATATTTTTCATCCCGCACTGCCTCCAGGAGACTGCTTTTCAGATCATTGATCTGTCTTTTGAGCACTACCTTGTGTCCGCCCCGTGCCGGAATTTTACCCAGATGCTGGCTGTTGCCGTGTATCCTGCGCAGGGTAGCCTCCAATTCCTCTCTGTAGGTGCGATAGCATTCACTGCAGCCCAGTTTCCCCAGCCTGCGTATATCCTTAAAAGTCATGCCGCAGTTTGGGCATACACTGGGCCTGGTCTGAGCGGGTTGGTCCTGCAGACCTTGAACCGCGCCCAACATCCCCCCCAGCAGACTGGGTATGGCAAATTTATAGTTGTTGTCCAAGCCTAGTCCGCTTTTCTGGGCTGCGCAATCCTGGCAAAGGTGACTCTCGCTCTTCTGCCCGTTGAAAACCTGGATCACATGAACACTGGCTGGTTTTTCATGGCAATCGTCACATAACACTTCATATACCTCCTTCTCTGTTCTGCTCACCCTGCAGGAACCGCTCCAGGGCTGCAGCTATATCGTTGTGGATCTGCCTTTCATATTCCCTGGGCAGCTCCACTGCGATCTCCATAACCATATAACGCAGCAGGTGGGCTTCCCTTTCGCTTAAAAATCTTTGCTTAAGGAGACTATCCAGATAATCCAGCAGGATTTCCTGCCCAGCTGGCATTTCTTCTTCACGTCCGAATTCCACGATCCGGATAAAGCCCCTTCCGCCCCGATGACTCTCAGTCCTGTAGCCGTGCGCGCTTGTAAAGCGAGTGCCTAGCACATACGTAACCTGGGAAGGCGCACAACCGAAAGTTTCAGCTAATTCGGACCTCTGTATCTCTATCTGCCGCTGATCGCTCCTGGCTATCAAGGCTTTAATGTATTGTTCTATACCATCTGCCAGACGTTTTTTCATGGCTCAAACCTCTTTGACCTTTATTGACTATTAGATTAATTCTAACCCGGGCTGGATATATTATGCAATGATTATCCCCGAAAAAAATATCGGCCTGGTTATGGATTTCCATTGTAAAGCGATGATCAGGCTGGATCTTCTGCGGCCTCAAGCGAATAATTGGCTGGAAATGTTAGGGCGTTAAACGAATCAAAAGGGAATCTTGACGACGGAGCGAAGGGGCTGGCTGGCAGTGCCGGAGCGAAAAGGCGGGATGGTTTTAGCGGGATCGATTAATTTTCTTTCTCAGAATCAACAGCACGAACTTGGGCAAGACCAACTGCCGCCTCCATCTGGATGGTTCGGAATAGAGCCGGTAGAGCCACTCTAAATTAATCCGGATGATCCAGCGGGGCGCTCTTTTCTTATGCCCGGCGATAACATCCAGGCTGCCGCCCACTCCTATACATACTGGCGTTCCCAATTGGGGGCCATGTTCTTTGATCCAGAGTTCCTGCTTGGGTGCCCCCAAGCCCACGAAAACAATATGGGGAG
>CAZYGL010000233.1:0-3270 GCA_964647335.1 uncultured Syntrophomonas sp.
TTTAAAAAAGCATGCCCAACCTTATCTGGAAGCCAAGCAAGCTATGCCCAGCGCTGATAGCCTGGCTCGTGAGGCTGCCGTATGCAAACAAAGGATCCTGGAGCGGCTGGGAGGTAATGAAGCGGACTGGTCCAACTGGAAATGGCAACTCAGGAACAGGATCAAGGAAACCGGGTTACTGTCCAAACTCTTGAGACTTACTGATCTGGAACAGAAAAGGATAGACCGGGTGAGTAAAACCTATCGTTGGGCTATCTCCCCCTATTACCTGAGCTTGATCGGTGAGGATTATGGGAATGATCCCATTTTCCGCCAGGCAATACCCGATATCCGTGAATTGGAGCAGGGTGGGAGCCTGGATCCCATGAATGAGGCCCATACTTCGCCGGCACCATGCGTGACCAGGCGCTATCCTGACCGGATGATAATAAACGTGACCAACCAGTGTGCCATGTATTGCCGGCACTGCCAGCGGAGGCGCAATATTGGAGAAATCGATAGGCATGCTTGTCTGAAGGATGTTGGCCAAGCTTTGGACTATGTGGCAGCAAATCCTGAGATCAGGGATGTATTGATTACCGGCGGGGATGCCTTGATGCTCAGCAACCATGTTTTGAACTCTATTTTATCAGCACTGCACAGTATACCCCATGTGGAGGTTAAAAGGATCGGCACCCGAGTGCCGGTGACTCTGCCCCAGCGGATTACCCCGGAACTGTGCGACATCTTAAGCCGCTATTCGCCCATCTATATCAATACCCAGTTCAATCACCCCCGTGAAGTGACTGCGGAGTCAAAGGCAGCCTGTGACGCACTGATCGCTGCCGGAGTGGTGTTAGGCAACCAGGCAGTGCTGCTGAAGGGGATAAATGATGATCCCAATACCATGCGCAGGCTAAACCAAGATCTCTTGACGATACGGGTGAGGCCTTACTATATATTCCACGCCAAAGATGTGCAGGGCACCCGGCATTTTCGGACTAGTATCACTTCCGGCATGGAAATCATGAAGTCAATGCGCGGCTATACTTCGGGATTGGCAATACCCACCTATATATTCAATGCTCCAGGAGGACTCGGTAAAATTCCATTAATGCCCAACCAAGTGGTCCGGAAGCTGCCAGATAAGATGATTTTGAAAACCTGGGAAGGGGAAATAATTGAAGTGGAAAATTAAGCGCAGGTTAAAAACAGATCCAGGCAAGAATTGCGATATGCATTTTGGGCCGCTATATGCAAATTATTTGGAATAGCAGCTATTAAAGCATTGCCTGCGGTTTAGAAAAGGAGATTATTATCAATGATAAATAATATGCGACAAAATACTATCTGGAGTGATATCAGTGAAACGAATTGGAATGACTGGAAATGGCAGATGGCTAATCGAATAACAGGTTTGGAGCAACTCCAACAGGTACTGGAAATGAGCGGTGAAGAAGAGCGGGCCCTGAATCAGGGCCTGAAAACTTTGCGGATGGCTATAACTCCATATTATGCCAGCCTAATGCATAAAACAGATCCAGGATGCCCGATTCGGAGACAAGCGGTCCCCAGTATTCTGGAAACCAAAATAAAACCTGGTGAGAGCCGCGATCCCCTCCACGAAGAAATGGATTCACCGGTGCGCGGCTTGACCCACCGCTACCCCGATCGCGTCTTGCTGCTGGTTACCGATCAATGTGCCATGTATTGCCGCCATTGCACGCGCAGGCGCTTTGCCGGGCAGACCGATAAATCCTTGCCCTTGAGTAAAATAAACCTAGCAATCGAATGCATCCGACAGCACAAGGAAATCAGGGACGTGGTTATCTCGGGCGGAGATCCGCTATGCTTGTCCAACGCCCGCCTCGAATATGTGCTATCCAGGCTGCGGGCCATACCCCATGTAGAGATTATTCGGATCGGTACCCGCACCCCGGTGGTGATGCCACAGCGCGTAGATGAAAAATTATGCATGCTGCTGAAGAAATACCATCCCTTGTGGGTAAATACTCATTTCAACCATCCCCACGAGGTGACCCATGAAGCGGCTTGCGCCTGTGAGCGTTTAGCCGACGCTGGAATACCTATCGGTAATCAAACCGTACTATTGAAGGATGTCAACGACTGCCCATATATCATGAAAAAACTAATGCAAAAGCTTCTGCAAATCCGGATTCGTCCGTATTACCTATACCAATGCGACTTGGCGGCAGGCATCGAGCATTTTCGAACTCCGGTATCCCGAGGAATAGAAATCATAGAGATGCTGCAGGGCCATACTTCGGGTCTGGCGGTGCCGACTTTTGTGGTGGACGCACCTGGAGGAGGCGGTAAAATTCCAGTTAGTCCCCAGTACCTGATATCCAGTTCTTCGGAAAAAACCATATTACGCAACTATGAAGGAGTCATTACCACCTATAATGAGCCCCAGGATACCAGCCACGAGTGCAGAAACTGCGGTGTCTGCGATGAGTTAGCTGATGCCCCATACCGGGGGCTGGAAAAGCTCTATCGGGAGGAAAAGACCTGTTTGATACCGCGCAGCAATGTGCGCATGAATAGGAGGGAAGGCCGGCATGGAATCACAACCTTACCTTAGAGAGGACGAGCACCAATACATGAATGGGATTCTGGTATATTGGGACCGTCGCAACAGCCGGGTTAAAATAATTCCGAATCAGTTGCTAAGCCGTGAATCGCTGCATTTGATCAAGTCAAGCGCCGCTGCTGGCGGAGTGGGCAAGATCATTTCCCTTGCTCCTGAACATATGGGGCACCTTTTTGAAGCTGAAGGGTATGTTGTAGAAGGGCGTATTCCCGGATATTTTCAGGGGGAAACAGCTATATGCTGCTCCTACTTCGTTGATCCTTTACGGGCTGTTCCCGCACATAGTGCTTTACCCGACTGGCGCTTGAATATGCTGGCCCATGTCTGCCGGGATGATTCAGGGCCCAGTCAGCGTCTATACAATGTCAGGGAGGCTCGGGAGCGGGACATTGCAGCTATGACCCGCTTGTTCCGCTATGTTTTCCAGAGTTACCCTTCGCCAATATTCGAGAGTGACTAAATACGACACAATATGCTTACCGAGTCAGTATTATATAAACTGGCTCTGCACAGGGGCGAGATAATTGGTATAGCTTCTGCCGAGATGGATGCAGCCAATCTCAATGCCGAAATGACGGATTGTGTGACCTATCCCCAGTACAGGAACCGCGGGGTTTTAAGGACGCTTTTGAACGGGTTGGAAGCTCATTTGCGGGGGAAGGGTTATATATGTCTTTATA
>CAZYGL010000234.1:0-3242 GCA_964647335.1 uncultured Syntrophomonas sp.
AGAGCGCTAAATATAGATGAGAAGAATCTCGGCAAGGACCATCCGGATGTGGCGGTAAGTCTCAACAACCTGGCAGGACTCTATCGGGCCACCGGCCGTTATGCGGAAGCCGAGCCGCTCTTAAAGAGGGCGCTGGCAATACGGGAGAATACACTCGGCAGGCACCATTCCGATGTGGCGACAGGCCTCAGCAACCTGGCGGTACTATATCTCAATACCGGCCGTTATGCCGAGGCCGAGCCGCTCTTTAACAGAGCGCTAAATATAGATGAGAAGAATCTCGGCAAGGACCATCCGGATGTGGCGGCAAGCCTCAACAATTTGGCAGGGCTTTACGGTTCCACCGGCCGTCATCAGGAGAGCCACCGGCTCTATGCCCGAAGCGCTCTGATCCATGACAGAACAAAAGAGATGATCTTCTCGCTCCTTTCGGAGAAGCAGAAGCTGGCCTACATGTACCAGAATGTGTTTCAGGTGGAGATGTTCATTTCTCACACCGCCCTTTATCTAAGCCCGGACGGGGCCGCTGTTACCGATGCCTTTAACACCTGGATCCAGTGGAAGGGTTCGGTCCTGGAGGCGCAGGGGAGGTACATGGACGCCCTCCTGTACAGCGACAATCCTGAGGTCAGCAAAAAGTACCAGGCACTGACGCAGACCAGAAAGGAGATGGCGAGGCTCGAGTTCTCGAAACCGGAGAAGATGTCGGTGGAGGAGTACCAAAAGAGACTCGGGGAACTGGAGAAGCGCAAGGAGCTTTTGGAGACGGAGTTGGTCAGGCTCAGCAAGGAGTTTTCCGTGGCAAAACAGGTCGGAAGAGTGGACGTCCGGAAACTCTCCTCCCTGCTTCCCCAGGACTCGGTCTATCTCGACTTTGCCAGGCTCGACCTTTATGACTTCCAGAAAAGCAAATGGGGCCCCTCGCATTACCTGCTATTTGCAATTGTGCCCGGGGAGAAAGATTCGGTACGGCTTCTTGATTTGGGAACAACGGAGAGGATTGACGGGCACACCAGCACCTACCTGAAAGAGATCAACAAGATCAAGGAACAGAAGCTGCCTAACAGGCTTACTCTCAACAAGGAGGCACAGTCCCTCTATGAACTTATCATCAAACCAATCGAGCCCCTAATCAGATTGAAAAAGCATCTCTTTGTCAGCCCCGACGGGAACTTGAACCTTATCCCCTTCGAAGTCCTGGTCACGCCTTCCGGGGAGTACCTCATGGAGAAGTATCTGATCAGCTATATCGGTGCAGGAAGGGACATAGTGAAGTTCGCTCGAGCAGCCTTTACGGGAGGAACATCGCTTTTAATGGCTGACCCCGACTATGACCTGGGGCTTCAGGCGATGGAAAAGCTGAAGAGGGAGATGGGGGGTTCGGAGGTTCGGGTCCGGGGGGATGTCTCCTCTGATGCTAGGGGGATACGGTTTACACAGCTTCCCGAAACCAGAGATGAGGCCAATGCCATCGGAAGCATCTTGAAAACGGACTTCAAGCAGACGGTGAGCAACTACCAGGGTGCACAGGCCATCGAGGAGATGCTCTATTCTTCCTCCCCCAAAGTGCTCCATCTTGCCACCCACGGATACTTTTTCAAGGCACTGCCCCGGACGGAGAGGGAGACGAGGGGCATGGATTTTCAGGGCAATTTCGGTGAAATCAGGGCTCTCGATGTCGAAAACCCCATGCTCCGCTCCGGCATAGTGCTGTCAGGAGTTAACAGCGCCCTCAAAGAGGGGCGGGACGACGGCATGGTCAGTGCGGAGAAAATCCTTGGGCTTAGACTCAGGGGTACGGAACTTGTGGTTCTATCCGCCTGCGAGACAGGGGTAGGGGATGTGCAGACGGGAGAAGGCGTTTTCGGGCTGAAGAGGGCCTTTATCCTCTCCGGGGCGCAGTCCCTTGTCATGAGCCTCTGGAGCGTACCGAGCAAAGAAACGGTGGAACTGATGAAGGATTTCTACACCCTGCTCGCACAGGGCAAGAGCAAGGCCGAGGCCCTTCGCCAGGCAAAGCTCAACATCAGGAAAGACAATCCCAATCCCGTCTACTGGGGGGCCTTCGTGCTGACAGGATCGCCATAGTGTGTTATTGAAGGGTTGCCAATCGCTGTGAAAGATTGGCAACCCTTTGTAAAGCTCAAAAGTAACATTTTGACTTTGTTGTAAAAATTATTTTTTAACTTATTACTCTATTTGTATACTACCTTTCATTAGCAGCATCGCATCGCCTCATCCAAAATTTAGCTTCTGCCCGCAATCCATAGCGCTGCACATAGATGCTATACTGACACTTTATAACTGGAGTCGTAACCAACAAATTCTATTTTCCACTGACCACTTCTGTTCATTAACAAAAGAAATCTGCTATCCAAGTGCATGCAGAGCAAATCTAACTTCAATAAATAATCAGCGATCTAGAGATTTAATCGATGGTGCGGACTTCTAGATGGACACGATAACCGGCAGAATCCAGTTTTGCTTTGAGCATATTCGCACAGTACAGGCAGAAATCTACAGCGAAATAAAATTCGCTCCGGACGTTGACTTCAATAAACTATACGTAATGTCGTGACGAAATTGAAGGTGTGGAGGACTTGTTCTGTCGGTCAGTGCATTTGGGCTGTTGTCCAGCTCGCTGTCTTTGCTAATGAAATGCCGGGGTATGGCGGGTAGTGGGGTAACGCCAGCGCTGGCAACGAAAAGCGCCGTTCCCGCATCGCCACCCCGTTATACCAGCGGGGTGCGGATTTTTCACCTCTCGAGCTTGCTGCCGTCCTTCCGGGCTGACCGGCGCGACGCGCTGCCTTGCGTCGGCCCTCGGACCTCCGCCTACTGCACGGCTCTTCGACAGACCCGGCGGGTGACTGAAGTGCCCCAGTCCTTCGGTCTGTGCCGCCTTCGGTTCCCGGTGGGAAGGCGGCCCTGGCTCACTCCGTGAGCCAATTTTCGCATCCCCACCCGTACCCCCACAGAACACTCCCGGCACGTTCCCGGCATCACGCCCGTTTTTCGCCGGGATGGCTTACCGGCGACCTCTGAGGAAATATCACTTTCAAATCCAATATTTCTCAGAGAGAAAAACAAAAAAAAGAGCCCCCTGCGGTGAACGGAAATTCTTTATAAGCGGACACACGGCCGGACACAAAACGTAGTGTCCGTGATGCCTCTAACGACTATAATGTTAAGTAAAATCGCGCAGATCCAATACTGACAAGGGAGGGTGTATGCCCTCTCAC
>CAZYGL010000235.1:0-3240 GCA_964647335.1 uncultured Syntrophomonas sp.
GCCGCCTACTCGATTTCCAATCGAGCGCCTTCAGCCGAGCTCAGCCACCTCTCCACGATATTTCTTTGTCGGTTCTCCCTGCCGCCTTATCCGCGCCTAACGGTCAATGGTCCGCTCCTGACCTAGACGACTATAGTATTTTACCTTAAAAATAATCTCCCTGCAAGCAATTTACTGAGCACGGGAAAGCTGGTTATCCCCGCTTGCCACAGGGATGCCGTCTGCTTACCAAGCACCCAGAATGATATAATAGATAAAAAGTTCATCCCCCGAGGTTATTGCCACAGCGTGCTGCGCAGGAATCAAAATGCCCCCGTCAGTCCGGGATCCGTTAACTTCGGGCATCCGCCTATTTCCGGATCTTGAACTCACCCGGGGATAAAGAACGACTGTTCAATCATGGGGCACGGTTAAATATGAACAAAAAACCTAGCTATGGTCAATTGTTAGTCGCTGCATATGGGGGCGTCAGTATTATCGGCGCTGCCTTGCTTATGTTGCCCATATCTTCATCCCAACCCGGGACAACTTCCCTACTGCAGGCTTGGTTCACAGCCATGTCCGCCCTGACCGTGACCGGTCTGACTGTGGTCAATACCGCTACTCACTGGACTATCTTCGGCCAAGCGGTCATCCTCCTGTTGATCCAGGTGGGCGGACTGGGTTTGATGGTCTTTTCCTCAGTCTTTTTGCTCCTGTTCGGGGTTAGGATGAATCTGGGTTATAAAGTGCTGGCGGCCCAGGAACAGGATCAATCCAACTTCACTGGTATAGCCACCCTGATCCGGCAGATCGTATGGCTGGTGCTGGTTATAGAGATCATTGGCTTCGTTTTGCTCTACTGGTTATTTCCCGCGTCCCCCGGACAGTCCTTCGCCCATAAGGTTTTTTTCGCCCTGTTTCATGCGGTGAGTTCATTCAATGGAGCCGGCTTTGATATAAGCGGCGCCAGTATGGTTCCTTTCCGCCATTTAAACCTGGTAAATACGGTAGTCATCATCCTGATTTTCTTAGGCAGCCTGGGTTACCTGGTCCTGTTGGAACTGATCGGCCTATTCAAGCGCCGCCCCCGCCTCAGCCTCCACTCCCGGGTGGTATTGATCGTAACCATTTCGATTGCCCTTTTTGGAGCCGGGTTCTATTTTTTGACGGAATATACCACTTCGCTAGCTGGATTGTCATGGAACCAAAAACTCGTGGAGAGTCTGTTCCAAAGCGTAACCCGTACCTGCGGTTTTGTTACTGTCCCGGTAACCAGCTGGAGCGAACCTTTTCAATTCCTAAGCATAATCATGATGTTTATTGGCGCCAGTCCAGGTTCGGTTGGCGGAGGCATAAAAACTACTACTTTTGCAGTAATCGTCTTGGCAGCCTGGTCCCTGGCCCGGGGTAAGCGCGAGGTGGTGGTCATGGAACGAGAAATAGACTCCGCTAGTGTATCCAAAGCCTTTACCGTCACCGTACTGGCTTTAGTCATGGTCTGTGTAGGAACCCTGATCCTAATGGTCCTTGAAAATCTGCCGTTCCTGGAAGTTTTGTTTGAAGTAGTCTCCGCCCTGGCTACGGTTGGTCTGACCATGGGCATCACTGAACATCTCTCCCCTCTCAGTACCTTTATAATCGGAATGTTGATGTTTATCGGCAGGATAGGAGTCCTGTCAATCGTAGTATTATTGGGTCAGTCAGAAGCCGACCGCATTCATTATATGAAAGAGACCATCATCATCGGTTAGAAGCACTAGAATATACACACTGGAGGTTTGAGCAATGCGCAAATCCATATTGGTTGTAGGGGTGGGTAGGTTCGGCAGAGGTCTGATTGAAGCACTGTACGAATTAGGCCATGAGATTTTTGCTATTGACAGTGACGAAGAGGCGTTGAATGAGGTAAGAGACATGGTTCTTTCCGGAGCCATTATTAATGTAGCTGAAAATGATCAAGAGCTGATCAGGATCGTGGGCAAAAAGAGCTTTGATGCGGCGGTGGTAGCCATTACCCGGGAATTCGAAGGCGCCCTGATAGCTGCCCACATTCTTAAGGAAGCTGGGATTCCCATATATGCCAAAGCCGCCAACAAAACCCGGGGCAACATCCTTATGAAGCTGGGGGTCGAACAGGTGATATTCCCAGAGCACGATTCCGGCCGGCGCCTGGCTCATCTGATCGACAACGTAAACGCGATCGACATTTTGGAATTACCCCAGGGTTATGTGGTGGAACAGATAATAATCGGCCCTGGGTATGACAACAAAACCATTCAGGCATTGAACACCAATAATCGCCTTGGGATCTGGTTTCTTGTAATTTATCACGGGGGCAGCTCATATGTTCCCGATGCCTCCAGCCGTCTATACCAGGGAGACATAGCTATCATTTTCGGCAGGAAAGAAAACATGAAAACCCTGGAACGGGAAAATAGTAAAGCCTGAACTTGAGCTGTATTCTGCCAGCCCTTTTCTATGCATACTAAAGCTTACCTATGTCTTAACTGGCAGAACAATCTCCATAACAGGATTGTATTTCGGGATCCCCCGGGATTGGGTTATTCAAGCCCTGATCCTTGTTCGACCGCTCAGATTCTGACAGGCAGGCCTCCCATCACTCTCAAGCTGAGGGCATCGGCGGGAAGATTAAACTTCTGGGAGAAGCTTGCACATGCCATGGGAGCCAAATTTTTCTCGCCCCTCAGGGCGTATATCTTGAATTCCAAGTAATTCCCGTTCTGCTCGCCATATATCTGGATGGACTCATCAGTAGTGTTCCTGAACCGGTAGTCCCATCTGCCGCCGCGGGTTACCGCTGTGTCTTCCCCCCGGCTGGCATAGGATACAGGACCGGTGTGCCGGTGCCGCTCGATAACCTCCAGTTGGGCATCCTCCACCGCGAAGTTCAGGGCGGTAGATGTCCGACACACTCCGCCGCCGATGTCCGGCAGCCACTGCTGGCCGAACAAGGTCAAACCGTACACATAGCCATTTTCTTTGGCGGGAAGCACGTAGTCATAAAAAGAGAACGTCTCCCCTGGTTCCACAACCGCCCCGGTTATTTGTCCGGCTGCGGTGGCGCCGTTCTGGGCAGTACCGTTATTGATAACATTGACTATTTTACCTTCCCCTATCAGCCTAGGGTAGAGCATTTCATTTAAATGGGGCTCCACCGCTTGGCCCATATAGCCTATGAGTTGCTGGTCGTACCAGACCAGCAAAGGCGCTCTGTCCACCATATCTTTAGACCAATAA
>CAZYGL010000236.1:0-3239 GCA_964647335.1 uncultured Syntrophomonas sp.
GGTTTGATTATGCAGTGGTGGGAGCCCCGCTGATAATTGCCGACGGGCTTACCGGCAAGGATTACGTAAAAGTGCCGATCGGGGGAGTGCATTTCCAGGAAGTCAACATAGGCAGTGCGGCCTATCACGCAGATGCCATGGTGGTGATGACCCACTTCAAATGCCACGAACTCACGGGTTTCGGGGGCACGATAAAAAACCTCGGGATGGGGCTGGGTTCACGCAGCGGCAAACAGCAGATGCATTCCGATGTGCTGCCCAAGGTGAAAGATGACAAGTGCACCGGGTGTGCCAAATGCAGCGAGTGGTGTCCGGCTGACGCTATCAGCATGCAGCTTTGGGAAGGCAATAAAAAGGGGCAGAAGGCGGTAATCGATGAGGAGAAATGCTGGGGATGCGGTGAATGCGCGGTTACCTGCTTGTTCGACGCCATCCGCATCAATTGGAGGACCACTCCCGAAGCCTGCCAGCAAAAAATGGCCGAATACGCCCTGGGAGCCATACATGGCAAAGCGGGAAAAGTCATCTATATCTCATTTGTGATGGATATCAGTCCGGAATGTGACTGCTACGGCTACAACGACCATCCTATCGTGCAGGACCTGGGCATACTGGCTTCGACCGATCCGGTAGCCCTGGATGCAGCCTGTGCGGATTTGGTCAATTCCATGCCGGGGATGCCCGGATCGATGGCTGAGGGCATGAGCCCTGGGGAGGACAAGTTCGCCCGGGTTCATCCCGGCATCGATGGAAGGGCTCAGTTGGAGCACGGCGAGAAGATAGGATTGGGCCAGATGGCCTACCAATTGGTATCGGTATAAGCGGGCAGTTCCCAATCAGTGCTGGGCTGCCGGGAGCACCAAATCGTTAGAGATGAGGCAGAACATGAATATAGTTCTGGTGGGCATGCCCGGGGCTGGTAAGAGTACTATAGGCGTGTTGCTGGCCAAAGCCCTGGGTATGGACTTCGTGGATACGGACATTTTGATCCAGCAGCATGAAGGAAGACTCTTGCAGGACATAATCGACGAAGATGGCATCGAGAAATTCCTGACCGTCGAGGAGCAAGCTGTAGCCCAGCTGCGGCTTGAAAACTGCGTTATAGCTACGGGAGGAAGCGTCATCTATTCGGGAAAAGCCATGCACAACCTCCGCCAGGGGGGCAAGATTTTTTATTTGGATGTACCCTATGCAGAAATTGAACAAAGACTCGAAAACACAGCCAACAGAGGCATTGTAATGCAAAAAGGCAAAAGCCTCAGGGATACATATAACGAGAGGGTTCCCCTTTACATAAGGTACAGTGATGAAATCATCGCTTGCGCTGGCCAGGGTATAGAGGATTGTGTCCGGGAAATCGTGCGTAGAATAATCAGTTAGGTTTGATCCAGTAACCGCTGCTAAAATCGCTGCGGCATCCCCGCCAGGCCCAATAGCCGAAGATTCGGCCAAGGATTGGGGTGATGGATGGCAGATAAGCGGGCAGGATTGGCCTGCAAGATAAAACCCGCCTGAGGGGCGGGTTTTACTATTTCCTGGGTCCTATGTTGGGCTTTTTATCTGTTGCTTTTACGCCAGATATTCATTTTCCGGGCTTCTTCAATCAATTCATCCCTAAGATCGGGATGAGCGATATTGATCAGGGCCTCTGCCCGCTGCCAGGTAGATCGGCCGGCCAGGTCGGCTATACCGTGTTCAGTCACTACGCAATGAGTTAGAGAACGAGGCACCGTCACGATTGAACCCGGCACCAAGGTGGGCACAATGCGGGATTTAAGGTTTCCATCCCGGTCGGTGTAGGAGGAATTGCAGCAAATATAGGAACTGCCTCCCTCTGACAAATAAGCCCCCGTGGCAAAATCGAGCTGCCCGCCGGTACCGCTGATCTGACGAATACCTGAGGATTCCGAAGAAACCTGCCCAAAAAGATCGACTTCCAGACAGGCATTGATGGATACGCTGCGAGGATTTTGCGCGATTAACCTTGGATTGTTGGTATATCCGGCTGGGTAAGTGATGCAGGAAGGATTATGGTCCATCCAATCATAAAGGAACTGGCTTCCGGCTGCGAAGGTAAAGGTCGACTTGCCTTTGTCCACACCTTTCTTGCGGTTGGTTAACTTGCCCGCCTCATGCAGGTGATAAAAAGCATCTGCCAGCATCTCCGAGTGGCAGCCCAGATCTTTGATATCCGATTCAGCCAGCATGGTACCCACAATATTGGGAAGACCGCCAATACCAAGCTGAATACAGGATCCATCGGGAATCAAGGGTACAATGTGGCCGGCTATAAGCGTGTCTATATCGGTGGGAGGTACGACTGGAATTTCCTCCACCCTGGATTCGGCTTCTACGACATAATCAACCTCGGAAATATGAATGCACTCTTCGGCTCCCCCCATAGCCCAGGGGAGCTTTTCGTTTACCTCCACCACCACTTGCTTCGATGCCTCCATGATTGAACGCAGGGACGAACAGGCGCAGTGTAGATTAAAAAAACCGTCCTTGTTCATTTTGGTGACCCTGAACATAGCTACATCAACCAAATCTTTTATACTTTTCTGATAATATAGGCCCTGGTTACTGAAAACCATAGGCTGGTGATATGCCCGGCCGCTATCATGCAATTTGCGATCATAGCCGGAGAAGTACCAGGCATTCAGGGCAAATACCTCTCCTTGCGGATCAGCTTCGATGCAAGCTTCAGGACTTAAACTCAGGACGTGGCGCAGGTTGATGTCTTTTAATTCCTCCTTGCGAAGCGACAAGGCTTTGTCGAGAGCTACCGGCTTGGAGTGCCCGAAACCCCAATCGACCCAGTCACCGCTCTTGACTATTTGTACTGCCTCTTCCGGGCTAACTAGTTTCGCTTGATACTCGTCTATGTAACTAATACCCCTTCCCCTCCCTTATTCAATATTGCGACTACCAGTACTCGGCTTGATCTGAATGGATAATGAACATATGCCTGATACTATAATACTATATATCCTGTTCAATATTTAACCATAATATTCTTGTCAATCAGGTTTGTATTTAAAATGCGGCCCAGAATCTAAAAACTAGAAAATATTAGACTAAACTGCTGCAGCCGGCGACGGTATGATGGCTGACAACACAATTTGGCATCATCCTTGCATTGATTATCTGTTATAATGTAGATGGAAAAAACAAGAGCAGATTTGGCTGATTATCTCCGTTATCAACAGGGAGGAAAGCGGTGACTGAGGAAAACAATG
>CAZYGL010000237.1:0-3230 GCA_964647335.1 uncultured Syntrophomonas sp.
GACAAGCCTTGAATCCGGACTTAGGAGATAAAGGTATGAAAGGCGGAGCAGGTCAATTCCGCTGGAGTATGGGAGGACCGGGGCAACACGGTAATGCAGGTGATCAAAAGTAATAAATAAAAATTACTAAATGAGTTTAAGGATGGCCCGAAAATTTCGGGCCATCTGTTTTTGCTCGTCACCGTCAGTTTTTTGACATTAATCAAAAACATATCATAAAATATAAGAGAAATTTGAATTAAATCCTATGAGGTGACTTATATTATGAACGACTTATGGATTGGAGATCCTAAAGTATCTGAAGCTATGACGAAAGACTATGGGCAAATAGATCAAGCTACTTTGGTTGAGGAAGTAGTTGATTTAATGCTACTCAATAACTGGGAAGAAATCCTGGTGATAGACGATACCGGAAGGGCTATTGGATTGGTAACCAAGGAGCATCTGGTCAGTTGCATCACCGAAGGCAACTGCCAAGACCAGCCGGTCAAAGAGATATGCCGCGGAGACCTTATTACTACCGGTCCGGACGAGGATCTGGCTAAAGCCAGGGATGTAATGCGCAAACATCAAATCGGGCGGCTCCCCGTGGTTACTTCTGATGGCAATTTGGTTGGGATACTGACTGCCAAGGACGTATGTAACGGATTTTCCAGCAAGTTGGAGAAACAGGGTGAACAGCTCTGTGCGGTACTGGAGAATATTGCCGAGGCAATCCAGGTTGTGGATTGCGATGGTCTGGTTAGCTTCTGGAACCAGGGTGCGGAAAAAATGTTTGGCATCAAAGGGGAGCAGATAATAGGCAGAAATCTAAGCGACTTCCTGCCTGATGACCTTCCCCTCAAGGCTATACGTACCTCTCAGCCCTATCGCAATGTGATGGATGAGTTGATTGATGGCACTCCAGTGGTAAGGCATGCTATCCCGGTAGTGACCCGCAGCGGTTATACAGTCGGGGCTGTTTGCACCACTATGGACGTGAGCCCTATGAAAACATTGATAGATAAACTTGACGAAGCCAACAACCGGGTAAAAAATCTGGAGAAATTGATGAGTTGCAAGGAAAATCCTGAGGATTTTCTGTTTTATACCATCGACCCCAAGACCCAGCGGGTGCTAGAACAAGCCCGGCGCGTTGCACGCACAGATGCTACCGTTCTGATCCAGGGTCCCAGCGGAACTGGCAAAGAACTGTTGGCTAACATCATATGTCGCAACAGCAGGCGCCATGATAAACCCATGATCGAGGTAAATTGCAGTGCTATTCCGGAGACACTTTTCGAGAGCGAAATGTTCGGATACGAGGCTGGAGCTTTTACGGGGGGCAATAAAAGCGGTAAACCGGGGAGATTCGAATTAGCCAATGGAGGCACCATTTTCCTGGATGAGATCGGGGAACTGCCCCTCGATATGCAGGCAAAATTATTGCGGGTCATCCAGGAGAGACGGTTCTACCGGGTTGGAGGAACCAGTCCTATCGAGGTTGACCTTAGACTAATAGCTGCAACCAACCGTGACCTTGCCCAATTGGTGTCGGAAAACAGATTCAGGGAAGACCTGTTCTACCGATTGAATGTGGTTACACTTGAGATTCCATCATTGTCCATGCGAAAATGTGATTTGCCTGGACTGATCGATAAATTCCTGGGCAAACTCAACCGGGTATATAACTGTACTATCAAGGGTGTAGATGAAGAGGTGATGGATCTACTCCTTGAATATGACTGGCCAGGAAATGTGCGGCAACTGCAGAATATGCTGGAGAATATTGTCATATTAATGGAAGGTGAAATTATCACCATGCACACTCTAGCGGATGTTGGGATTTTGGAACAAATGCACGAATTAGGCAGTTCCAAACTTGGTAAGCATGTTCAGGAGGCAGAGAAACCTAAAGATTTAAAAGGTATGGCCAAGGATACATTCGGAAACATGATTGAACAGAAGGAGAGGGAAATTATTTTGGGAGCACTAAAGGACTGCGCTTTCAACAAGTCCAGTGCAGCCAAAATGCTTGGCATACCCCGCAGTACGTTGTATTATAAAATCAGAGTTTTGGGAATCGATGATTCCCATATAAATCTGTATTAGCAACAAAGTATCCAAATGAATATCAATCATTCTAAATCGAAATGTCAGTTTATTGTACAATATTTGCGCAATGAACTGACATTTTTGTTTTTTGGGACAACTATCAGAATCTGCGAGCCCAATTTTCCTCATCTTCCGAGGTTTAACAAACGTGGCACGATTATTGCTTAATATATTTGTAGTGATAAAACCTGATGACACTAATGATTTTTGGTTTAAGGATATATGAGTTGAGGGAGTTGAAAAATGATGCCTAGAGAGAAATATAAGGACAAGGCAGAAAACCTCTATAAGCAAGTTGACGCCTACAATCTTGTGGAGAACCTGGAAACCTGTCTGGCCTGCGGCAAATGCGTCGGTAACTGCCCGGTAGCCAGCCTCAATCCCTCCTACAATCCCCGCCAGATCATCAGCGATGTATTGAGTGGAGAAGCCCGGCGCTGGCTAGATAGCGAGGAAATCTGGCGCTGCTTCTGGTGTGCCGGATGCTACACGGTTTGTCCCAATGACATCCATTTCCCGTTGCTGATGATGCAGATCAGGTATATGGCGGTGGAAAATAATTGGGGGCTGAAATATATCATGCCGTTTAAGCGATTTGCCCTGCGAGCCAGGGAGGATGCTCTAACCTTTGCCCCATCAGAAAAAGGCCGCGAAAAAATCAAGCGCTACCGCCGTAACTTGGGGGCACCTGAATGGCCGGAGATATCGGAGAAGGCTAAGGCAGAATACAAGGAGTTGTTCGATTTGACTGGCACCACAGAGTTCCTCGAAAAACTGACTGATGAGAATGAGAAACAGGTGAAATTCAAATATCTGGAGGGGAGGATCGTCAGTGAATGAAGCACGGGTGGTAACTCCGGAAGAGCTTCTACCGGAAATACCTGAAACCATTTTTCTGTTCCGCAGCTGTACCGGAAGCATGGAGTATCCGGGAACCGAACAGGCTATCAAAGAAATTGCTAAAATTCTGGGCATTAATATTGTTATGGATCCTGATCAGACCTGTTGTTCCGGTTATTTATTGACATGTTCCGCCCACAAACCTGAATTTTCCCTGGCAGTCACAGCCCGCAACCTGGCAATAGTGGAACAAAAAAACCTCGATACCTATATGTTCTGTAACGGTTGTTACGGTT
>CAZYGL010000238.1:0-1616 GCA_964647335.1 uncultured Syntrophomonas sp.
GGATTTATAATTTGTCCCGAGGTATACCGCCCCATTAAAATACCTGAATCAAACGCTATTTACTCTTTGACCAGAGTAATTACTGAAGCGGAGTTGGCGGAAATGAAGCGCCGGGCTCCGCGCCAGGCGGAAGTGATCGAGCTCCTGTCTGCTTCTCAAGATGTTGACAGTGAACAATTGGCCGGGAAAACATCTCTGCATGCTCTAAAAACGCTTATAAAAAAAGGGTATGTGGAAGCAAATCCCCCTAGAGCAGGTGTTTTAGAAACCGGTTGGAATATGAGCCCCGAACAGGAATTGGCAGTTGCGCAAGTCAAGAAAGCCCTGGACTGTGGCCAATATTCGGAAATGCTCCTGTTCGGAGTCACCGGCAGCGGCAAGACCGAGGTCTATTTGCGGGCAGCCGAGCTGGCTCTGGCTGCTGGCAAGGGTGTCATCGTGCTGGTTCCTGAAATTGCTTTGACAAGGCAGCTGGTTGAGGTATTCGCTGCCCGGATCGGTAGCATGGCTGTCTTGCACAGCGGCATGGCAGATGGAGAGCGCTTTGCAGAATGGACACGCATCAAAGAGGGACAGGCCAGACTGGTGTTGGGAGCCAGGTCCGCCGTATTTGCCCCTGTCTTGGAGCTGGGCCTTATTATTATCGATGAGGAACAGGAAGGGACTTTCAAGCAGGAAGAATTGCCCCGTTATCATGCCAGGGAGGTTGCTCGGCAGCGCGCCAGACTGGCAGACGCAGTGCTGCTGGCAGGCAGTGCGACCCCGGCCCTGGAAACCTATAATAAGACCGCATCGGGCCAGTCGAAACTGCTGGTCCTCCAGGAAAGGGTCGGCGGAGGACGATTGCCCCAAGTAACTATAGAAGACCTGCGCCTGTCATTCAAGGGAATCCGGCGAGGCATGATTTCCCCCAATCTGCGGGACAAGATCTCAATGAACCTCTGCCGGGGAGAGCAGATCATTCTCTTCATCAACCGGCGCGGCTATGCTCCGGTGACATTGTGCTGGGATTGCGGGCAGATCCGGTTATGCCCCACCTGTTCAGTGGGAATGACCCATCACCGGGATATTGGCTGCGATGTATGCCATTACTGCAATCGCCGCATGCCCCCGGTTAAAACCTGTTCTCATTGCGGCAGCAGCCACTTGCAGCATGTTGGCTCGGGAACCCAGCGAGTCGAAGAGGAAATCAGGCAGTTGTTTCCTGAAGCCCGTATCGAGCGGCTGGACCTGGACAGCAGTCGCAGGAAGGGAGCCCAGCAATCGATACTGAACAGGATGAAGGAAAAAGAGATAGATATACTGATAGGGACGCAGATGATCGCGAAAGGGTTGGATTTCCCCGGGGTTTCACTGGTTGGGGTGGTGGATGCAGATGCCATGCTCAATATACCTGATTTTCGCAGCGGAGAAAGGTGTTTCCAACTGCTGGTGCAAGCAGCGGGGCGGGCGGGACGTGGAGAAATACCTGGTGAAGTTGTCATACAGACATATAATCCTGACCACCCGGTGATCAGTATGGCGGCCTCCCAGGACTATCCCAGTTTTTTCGCATACGAAATAGGGTTGCGTCAAGCCCTGAACTACCCGCCTTTCACCAACATACTAAAAATTGT
>CAZYGL010000238.1:1716-3229 GCA_964647335.1 uncultured Syntrophomonas sp.
AAACATGTTAAAATGGACCTAGACCTGAACCCAATCACAACCATTTAAGGAGGTCTTTAATGGCGGTCTACAAGATACTGACAGAACCGGATCCGGTTTTACGCGCTAAAGCGTTGCCGGTTAAGAATATCAATTCCGGGGTACTCAGACTACTGGAAAATATGCGTGACACCATGTATGCAGCTGATGGTGTCGGTCTGGCTGCCCCCCAAATAGGGGTATCAAAGCGCATCATCGTCGTGGATCCGGGAGAAAACTGTATTGTCCTGATTAATCCTGAAATCATCCGCCTGGAAGGTGAATTTGGCGGATCAGAAGGTTGCCTGAGCGTGCCGGGGAAGGTAGGTTGGCTGAATCGCGCCCAGAAAATAGCGGTGCGGGGCCAAAATCCCCATGGAGAAAATATAGAATTTGAAGCCTCCAATTATTTAGCCCGCATAATCCAGCATGAAATAGATCACCTTGACGGGATTCTATTCCCCGACAAAGCTCTTAAGATCCGGAGTGATGACAAATAGGTGAGGAGGGACAAATTATGAAAGTTGTCTTTATGGGCACTTCCGAGTTTGCCGTACCTTCATTGACCAAAATCATCGAGGCCGGTTATCCTGTTATCGGAGTGGTTACCCAACCCGACCGCCCCAGCGGGCGAGGGAAAAAGCTGAAGCCATCTCCGGTCAAGGAAACTGCAGCCGGACTAGGTCTTGAGGTATTTCAGCCTCAGCGTATCAGGGATGAAGACGCCATCGATGTGATCCGGAATTGGGGGGCGGACTTGATCGTGGTGGTTTCATTCGGCCAGATCCTGCCACCGGAGATTCTTGATTTGCCCCGGCTGGGATGCATCAATCTGCATGCCTCGCTTCTGCCGCATTATAGGGGAGCAGCGCCCATCCAGCGTGCCATAATGGCTGGAGACAAGGTTACCGGTGTTACGACCATGTTTATGGATGCCGGATTGGATACCGGAGATATTATCCTGCAGAAACCCGTGGATCTCGATGAAGAAATGGATCATGGGCAGATATCTGACCTGCTGGCCCAGGTGGGCGCCGAAATCTTGATAGACACTATGGCCATCATTGCCAGCGGATCGACCCCACGCCGCAAACAGGATAATCACCGGAGTAATTATGCTCCCATGCTTACCAGGGCGGATGAGAAGATCGACTGGAACCGTGATGCTGGCGCCATCAGGAACCAGATCCGTGCCCTGAGTCCGCATCCTGCTGCCTATACTGGGCTGGGGGAGCATCAGTTCAAGATCTACAAAAGCCGTATAGTGGACCAGGATGCTGTGGGGACGCCGGGGCAAGTGGCAGCCATAACCCCGGATGGATTTCAGGTTCAGACTTCAAAAGGCATCCTGGAAATATTAGAGGTCCAGCGGCCTGGCAAAAAGAGAATTTCCAGCCATGAGTTCCTGAAAGGGTTCAGGATGTTGCCTGGAGATAGGCTTGGCTAGGGGGATAACCGACATGGAAACCAAAAAACGCGTTTATATAGGATTGCT
>CAZYGL010000239.1:0-3214 GCA_964647335.1 uncultured Syntrophomonas sp.
TTAGCCGGTATTACCAAAGTAGTGACCGAATACGATGGTTACGGAGCCTGTGGTGACCGGGGAAACACTAGCAGAATAGATCTGGGGCATTCCCGTGCGGGCGCTGCCGGAACAGCATCGCCCAGGCGATTGGCCCCCGGTACATTGGTGTCGAGCTTCATCTATAATGCCTTGGGGACTCATTTGCTGGGGCCGGGCAGTCAACAGGTCCACCAGACGTGTTATCCCCTGAAACCGGTTTATATCGGGGACAGGATCACGACCACAGTTGAAGTTGTACATAAGGATGAAGTCGAAAATATGGTGTGGCTGCGCACGATCTGCACAAATCAGGGCGGAAAACTGGTAGCCAGGGGAAAAGCGATCTTATTACTGCCAGGTCAGAAAACCGCAACCGCTTAGAGCATTAACTCGAAAATGAAATTAATGGCAAACCCGCCGAAAGGCGGGGACGCAAAGCTTCGGGTCTAAGGCCGCATGGTTATGACAGCCGGGTTAAGGGAGCAGACATTTTCGTATACGTGCCTGCCTGGTCAACCGGCCAGGCAGGTTTTTGACTTACTGAACCTAGAACCGGGCGGGAGAGTCGGACAATAAACAAGTAAGGGAGCACCATAAAGGAATGATACCAGCGAAACTGGCCCGAAGAGTCATATATTGGACAGCCATGGTGTTGGTGGGAGCATTCGTTTTCGTCTCATGCCCCGGGCGGATCGGTCTGATCCTGCAGCCATGGCAGGCCCGGGCTGTTGCGGCCCATGCTGTGAAGATAGAAGGTCAGTACCTAAATATTGACGGCCAGTCTCTGGATCTAAGCCTGAAACCAGCAGTTTTCATAGATGTGACCTCCCAATCCCTCCTCCCGCATATCATGGTGATACCTGCGGAAAGGCGCCCCTATATAATCGTACAGGCCGAGCAGCAACCTGAATTCATGCCACCGGACACTGATTATTACTGGGCCCCGAATACCGGGACCATGTCCCCGGCCCTAGTTTGGTATGAGCAAAAATTAATAGGCTACATGTATTCAGCCGTTGAACCGGAACTCTTCAAAATGCGCTATCCCTTGTTGATTGGCCAGGGCAGAGTAGCCAACCGGCCAGGGGACGGGGCAAGTCAGAACGCGATCCGGGCTGGGGAAGAGATTAGCGGGGCAGTGGTCAAGCCAGGGGAAATATTTTCTTTCTATGCATACGTGGCTCCCTCGGAAGAAAATGGTTATGCTGAGGGATTGACCTTGTTTACTTCGGATGAAAGCCAGGAATGGCGCCCTGCGATAGGCGGCGGTATCTGCAAGACTTCAACCGCCCTGAATTTCGCAGTTGAGAATGCCGGACTGGAAGTAATCGAAAGGCATCATCATACGGACGCGGTTTCCTATGCGGACCTGGGTGAGGATACAGCTGTAGCCCGCAGCGGGGGCTGGGACTACCAATTTCGCAACACCACGGACAAGAGCATTCAGATAATAAGCCAGCAAAATGAGGATGCCCTGGAGTTTCGAATCTATGCAATCCTGGACGAGAGTTAAGACTGGAATGAGTAGGCCTATTTGTGCAGAGACCTACATCCAGGAAATGCTGCAAAATGATTCGCTCAAGGTAACGTCCTCGCCTTAAGGCTCCAGGGTCTGAATATATTTTATGATCTCGACAACCAAATCGATTCTTTTGAATGGGGTTATCACATAGAATCCGTCTACAAAAGGATAAATTGATCTGACCATCTGGTTGGATATTTCGACCGCAAGCTTACCGCCTTCTTCTTTGGACAGGCCTCTGTATTGTTCCGCTATTTCTTCAGCGATACTTATGCCTGATATCTCATTATTCACGAAGCAAGCATTTTTATAGCTGACAATGGGAAGGATCCCACCCAGTATCCTGGCTGACAGTTTCTCCCTGGCCAGGGCTATGTTTTCGACTGCCTGCTGGCTTATAACCGGCTGGGTCAAAAACACGGCTGCCCCATTGTCGATCTTCTTTTGAGCCCGCCTAAGCTGAACCTCGAAATTTTTGGAATTGACATTCAGTGCCGCGCAAATATTGAACGGAGATGAAAAAACCGTTTCATTGAGGGTGCTGATATAATTGGCAAGGATGGCAGAGTTAAACTCAAATATGCCCTGGATTTCCTCCCGCTGCGCTGATGGAATAGGGTCCCCGGTAACTATCAGGACATTATTGATGCCCTCAATATTTAATCCCAGGAGCAGGGCTTTAGTAGCATTAATATTTCTGTCGCGGCAGGTTAGATGGGGAATGGGAGTGATGTCTACTTCTCGCTTGATTTTGCAGGCCATCAGGCTGCTGTCCACCCGGGCTCTGGCCAGAGGGCAATCAGCTATGGTTATGGCATCAGCTCCGCTGCTTTTAAGCAGCCGGGCGCTTTCCATGAAAAATTCAATGTCGGTATCAACCGGTGGGTCCAGTTCAACCGCAATTACTTTTTCACCCCTTGTGATTTTTTCCATCAAGATATTGGGGCTCGCAATTCGATTTATCGAGATTTTCTCCGCTTGCACTGCATGTTTTGTTTCAGCAGGCATAATATGCTGCAAACGGGCCACCATTTCTCGAATATATTCCGGAGTTGTGCCGCAGCAGCCGCCCAGTATCCTGACCCCCTGTTTGGCAATATCCAGCATCTTGGCTGCAAAGTATTCTTTTGTGTTTTCAAAGAAAGTGCGATTGTCAATGATAGAAGGATAACCTGAATTGGGCATGATTGAGACAGTTCTATTTTGAATGTCGAAAGTCTTGATGAATTCGAGTAAATGATGGGGCCCGGAGAAGCAGTTAAACCCGCCAGCATCAATAACCGAAGTTTCAAACATGTTGTAGAGCAACTTCCTGCCGGGCATGCCTATCCTGGTATAACCCTCCGGTGATACTGCGAATTCCACCAGAATATAGGATTGGGGATTTTGTTCTTTAATATAGGCGCATAATTCAGGCAGGCATTCATCACTGCTGAAGGTTTCGAATATGAAGTTGGACGCACCTAAAGACAGAAATTCATCGACAATTTCCCGGTAGCTTTCCCACAAATCCTCTTCAAATTGCCTCGAAATCGGACCAATATCTGCAAAAACCATAACCTGCGTACCCAGGGCTGATTCCTGGGCCAGCCTGTAGGCTTGGCGGATGACCTCCTTAAGCACAGGCAAATCATTTTTCATGGTTACTCTATTGGCAGCGAAAGTATTGGT
>CAZYGL010000240.1:0-3192 GCA_964647335.1 uncultured Syntrophomonas sp.
GCGAATTTTTTGCTCTGCCGCAATCGCCCCAGCAATATAAACAGATGTTGATGGTGGCGGGAATGGAGAAGTATTTTCAGATTGCCAGATGTTTTAGGGATGAAGACTTGAGAGCTGACCGGCAGCCCGAGTTTACCCAGCTGGACCTGGAAATGTCATTCGTAGGTGAAGATGACATCATTGCCCTGGTGGAAGGGATGATCCCTCGCTTGTTTAAGGAAGGCTGCGATTTAGATGTGAGCGTGCCATTTCCCAGTATCTCTTACCAGGAAGCCATGCTAAAATATGGCACGGATCAGCCCGACCTCCGTTTTGGCTGGGAAATAGTGGACATCACCGATATAGTAAGAGACGTGGAATTCCAGGTATTTTCTGGCGCGATAGCTGCAGGTGGAGTGGTGAGGGTTCTGAATGCTAAAACCTGCGGATCTTTCACCCGCAGAGAGATAGACGACCTGGGTCGTATCGCTGTTGAATTCGGAGCTAAAGGATTGGCATGGATAAACGTCACCCAGACTGAACTCAAATCACCCATAAGCAAGTTCTTGAGCGAAGCCAAGATACAGGAGATTCTAGCTGCTGTTGGAGCGGAACCGGGAGACCTGCTGTTGTTCGGAGCAGACCAAGCGGAAATCGTAGCCAGGGTCCTGGGAGTCCTGCGCTTGAACCTGGGCAAACGCTTAAATCTTAGTGATCCCCATTCATTGGCATTTACCTGGGTCAGGGATTTTCCGCTTCTGGAATACGATGCGGAGGAACAACGCTATGTAGCTGTTCATCATATGTTCACCGCTCCCCAGGAAGAAGATGTCCCATTGCTTGCGGAGGATCCCGGCCGGGTCAGAGCCAGGGCCTATGATCTGGTCTTGAATGGCACCGAACTGGGCGGGGGCAGCATTCGTATACATCGCCGGGAGTTGCAGGAGAAAATGTTTGATCTGGTGGGAATGGGAAAGGAAGAAGCAACTGAGAAATTTGGCTATATGCTTGAAGCCTTCGAATATGGGGCCCCGCCCCATGGGGGAATAGCTTTTGGCATTGACCGCTTGATAATGCTGATGGCCAGCAGGGAAAGCATCAGAGATGTCATCGCCTTTCCCAAAACCCAGAGTGCAGCCTGCCCTATGACTGAGGCCCCTTCAGAAGTGAGCCCCAGGCAATTGCGGGAACTATCCTTAAAACTTAAGGACAAATAGCCGAAATCCTGATTTGATGAGCAGTAAAGCCAGGCGGTTGTGTTGAAGCTATCTGGTTAGTATGCTATTATCTAATAAAGTAAAAGCAAGCTGGGTGAAACCACATCCCTGCTGTTTGCGTGAATAGCCGTTTAGTTTTTGCCAACACAAAAACTTTGGGAGTTCGGCCTTCATATATGACTTGCAAGCCCACCCATGGGAAACATAAAGTATGTGAGAGAACACCCCCCTGCATTGCAGGTTAAAACTCGCGGCGCCACGGATCAGTGGGGTTTTTTATGGCTGCACCGTCTGCTCATCTCTTCCAGACTCCAGGAGCGCTGTTTTTGTACGGGGATTTTAGACCAGCAACTACATATGAACCAGTGGTGATGGATATCTACCAGCGCCTGTGTGATCATTTCGGGCCTCAAGGATGGTGGCCGAGCGAAAGCAGGTTTGAGACCATCGTGGGAGCAATACTCACCCAGGCGGTAACCTGGAAAAATGCGGAAAAAGCTATAGGGGCATTAAAGCAGTCCCAGGTTTTTTCGGCAGCTGACCTATTGACCATCTCCTTGGAAGAACTGGGCCGGATTATAACCCCGGCTCTCTATCATCGTCAAAAGGCTCGAAAATTAGTGGTTATGATGGAATTCATACAGCAACAGTATGGAGGAGATTATGACCTCATGTTTTATGAATCCCTGGAGGTTTTACGGCCCAAAATATTGTCCCTGTGGGGCATAGGCCCAGAAACAGCCGACTCGATTCTCTTGTATGCCGGCAATTATCCGATATTTGTAGTTGACGCCTATACCCGGCGTATTTTTTCCCGCCTGGGATTAGTGGCCCCAAATGTTGACTATGCGGCAATGCAGAGTTTCCTGCAGTCAAATACACCGGCTGATGCCGGTCTCTATAACGAATACCATGCTCTGCTGGTGGCTTTGGGTGCCCGCTGCTGCAGGAAGAATAGACCGGATTGTGCTGCCTGTCCGATTACTTTTTATTGTAGGCACTGAGTAGTATGGTAGGATAAATTGTGAGAGGAGTCGAAATTATGTTGTATTGGGATCAGGAAAAGGAATGCATGCCCCGCGACCGGCTGGGGGATCTGCAGTTAAGGAGGCTGAAAGAAGCAGTATTCCGGGTTTATGCCTTTGTCCCGGCTTACAAAGCTAAGTTCGATGCGCTGGGGATAAAACCTGATGATGTCAATAGCCTGGAAGACCTGCATCGCCTGCCCTTCACCACCAAACAGGACCTGCGTGACAACTATCCTTTCGGATTATTTTCGGTTCCCATGTCGGATGTAGTGCGGATCCACTCTTCTTCCGGAACCACTGGCAAACCTACCGTTGTAGGCTATACCAGACGCGATATCGATATATGGAGCGATCTGATGGCCCGGGCCCTGACCAGTGCCGGTGCCACCCGGAGATCGGTGGTGCAGGTATCCTACGGTTATGGATTGTTCACCGGGGGCCTCGGGGCACATTACGGGGCTGAGAGGATTGGAGCCTCGGTAATACCAACATCAGGAGGAAACACTGCCCGCCAGATCATGCTCATGCAGGACTTCGGCTCGACTTTGCTGGCCTGCACCCCTTCCTATGCGCTGTTCATGGCTGAGGTTATGCATGAAATGGGTGTCAAGCCGGGGGATCTCAATTTGAAAGCCGGCGTATTTGGGGCTGAACCCTGGTCGGAAAATATGCGCAAAGAAATAGAGAGAAAGCTGAAAATCAAGGCTTACGATATCTACGGCTTGAGTGAGATCATGGGTCCGGGAGTGGCCATTGAATGCCCGTACAAGAGCGGCTTGCATATTGCCGAAGACCATTTCCTGGTGGAAGTAATAGATCCGATCACAGAACAGGTGCTTCCGGACGGCGAACAGGGTGAACTGGTGATCACCGCTATGACCAAAGAAGCCTTGCCTTTAATAAGATATAGGACTCGTGAGATCGGAAGAGCACACGTCTGAACTCCAGTCACAGGATAGCATCTCGTA
>CAZYGL010000241.1:0-1354 GCA_964647335.1 uncultured Syntrophomonas sp.
ACCGGCAATCTGGACAGCGGTTCCAGCTATGAAATCATGGCTCTGATGCAGGATCTGCACCGCCAGGGTAGTACCATCATCCTGGTCACCCACGAACCGGAAATAGGCCACCTTGCCCAGAAGATTATCCATTTCCGTGATGGTCGCCTGGTGAATAGCGAAAAGGTGGATCAACCCTTGGATGCACGTCAGCTTCTGAAAGAATGGCTGGAGCTAGAGGGAGAGTCGACATGAAATTCAAAGAAATGATTGCAGTGGCACTGGAAGGGATATGGGTCAACAAACTGCGTTCCGGCTTAACTATGCTGGGAATGATCATCGGCGTGATGTTTGTGATCATAATCGTCACCATGGGGCAGAGTGTGAACCAGCAAGTCGCCCAGGAGGTCGAGGGTCTGGGAGCCAATTCCTTTACCCTGGTGCCGGTAGCCAATGACAATGGCCAGAAGGGCAAGCTGACCCTGGATGATTGCAAACTGCTCCAAGACTCTATCGATAGCATTGAATTCGTGGTCCCGATAAAGGTCCTATCCAATGCAGCGGCATTTGAAACACCTCGCGAGAAGAAGACTAATCTGCTAATCGGCACCAGCCCGGACTATCTACAGATCAGTAAGATGGGGTTCACCGAGGGGCGTTTCTTCAATGAGGCGGAAAATCAGATTGGGCGACGAGTAGTGGTCATAGATCAAAACCTGGCGGATGAGTTGTTTGGCACGGGCAACACGGCGGTGGGTAAAACTCTGCGCATTAATCGCATCCCCTTCCAGGTGTGCGGGGTAACCAAGCCGGAGGCTGCAGTACTGGGAATACAGCAGACCTTTACCTGCATCCCCATTCGGACCCTTATGGAAATAGATGACAACCAAGAGATACAGCAGGCCCTGGTGAGGGTAAAAAGCCAGGAGCAATTAGCGGCGGCAACCAAACAGAGTGTCAGCATTTTGGAACTGCGCCATGCTGTGAAGAAGGGTTATCAAGCCCAGACCAATGAACAGCTGATGGAGCAGTTCAGTTCTATCCTCACCATCATGACCTCGGTTTTTGGTGCCCTGGCGGGGATTGCCTTGCTGGTCGGGGGGATAGGGATCATGAATATAATGCTGGTTTCGGTCACCGAACGCACCCGTGAAATTGGGATCCGCATCGCCATGGGGGCGCGGCGCCGGGACATCCTGATACAGTTCCTGGTGGAATCGGCTACCATATCGGCACTGGGCGGCAGTATAGGCATGTTGCTGGGCGTTGCTATAGGAGCCATTATTGCCCTGGTATTAAACACACCTGTTGTTGTGTCATTTGGAACTATGCTGGTTGCATTTGGCTTTTCATCTGCCGTAGGCATTATTTTTGG
>CAZYGL010000241.1:1454-3186 GCA_964647335.1 uncultured Syntrophomonas sp.
TTGGAACTATGCTGGTTGCATTTGGCTTTTCATCTGCCGTAGGCATTATTTTTGGTCTCTATCCGGCTAATCGTGCTGCCAAGCTGAATCCAATCGATGCACTGAGATACGAATAGTATCTCAGGACACAAAGAAATCTCTTGGCTTCTGTTTATTGCCATACCAATTGCCAGGTCACCCCGAACCGATCCGTAACCCAGGCCACCTTCCGCAAAGTCATTACCGGTTCGGGCCCCATCATGACTGCTGTTGCATCTTCCGCCAGGCGGGCAAACAGTGTATCGAATTCCGACTCGTCCCGACAATCCACCTGTAATGATGTTGCCCAGCTAAAAGCGACGGCACTGGCCTGGTCCATGTCCATAGCCATGAACTGAACCCCCTTCAGCTCGAAAGTGGCATTGAGTATTTTACCTTCTTCCCCGAATTGGTCTTTACCGAACCTGGTCAACTCAAGCATTTTGGATTCAGTGAACAATGACAGGTAGAAATTGACAGCCTCCTCGGCCGTGCCCGGAAATGTCAGGAAGGTCTTGATCTTCTGGCTGGATTCGATCATATTTTTGTTCCCCTTTCACTAATTCCGTCCGCTTTTTCGCAAGCCGTTGCCACATTATAGGAGTTATTCCAGATCACTGGTTCATGCCTTCCCCTGGAAGAGCCCTTAATGCCTTCATAGCATCGGCGCCTTGAAGTTACCTAATCCTCACCTCATACTTCTTACTTTTTACGTCTTGTTGTCTTGGTCCATCCATATAGTTGTATTACTGTCTACTTTTTGCTCCAAATTACACTGCTAATTCTATCATCTCATATTTCTGTCAAATTTACTGCATGCACTCCGGATGGACCCCTTGCGTTGGCCCAGAACACAATAGAACCGTCCCTTTGTGTCTGTGCTCTTTATATTGATTATCACCGAGGCCTGTTGTTATTACATACTCTGACCAGTAGAATGAAAATAGAAGGAGCAAGAAAGGAGATGCTCAATTTGAAGACCTGTGTGTGGCTGACCATATTGCTGCTCTTCCTGCCCTTGGCGGGTTGCCGAACTCGACCCCAGGCACTTAATTCAACCGAGATATCCTCTTACCAAGGTCAACGGCTCACTCCAGCAGCCAACTTGCCCGAAAATTCAATAAAAGGTCCCCCTGCTATCAATATGGATACCTATCGTTTGCAGGTTACTGGCCTGGTTAATATCCCTCTAGGCTATACTTATGCCGAAGTGCAGCAAAAACCTCAGTACACCAAGCTGATCATACTACATTGCGTGGAAGGATGGGATGCTACTATTCTGTGGCAGGGAGTGAAAATCAGCGATCTGATCGAGCCGGCTCAGGTTGACCCGGGATGCAACACCGTCATCTTCCACTCCGCAGATGGATACACAACTTCTTTGCCATTAGCCTACATACGTGAGAACGATATTCTGTTGGCTCACCGGGCAAACGAGCAGGTTCTGCCGGCTACGTTAGGATATCCGTTCATCGTTGTGGCTGAAGATAAATACGGGTACAAATGGGCGCGATGGGTGACGGAGATCGAACTGTCGGATAACGAAAAATACAAGGGATTTTGGGAACTACGAGGGTACAACAACCAGGCCGATCTACCTGATAAATAATGCGTCATTCTGCAAGTACCCAATCAAGGACGGGCTTCTTACACAACCTGAGCCAGGCTTCTAGCATCCTGGCTTTCGAGATATTCATCATAGGTCGTCAAGCGG
>CAZYGL010000242.1:0-3185 GCA_964647335.1 uncultured Syntrophomonas sp.
TGGGGGAACAACTGGCCCAGATAGACACCCTGCGCAAGGAACTGATCGCCAATGTGTCTCATGAACTGAGGACCCCCTTGAGCCTGATCCAGGGTTATGCCGAGACCCTGCGGGATGTGACCGGTGCTTCCCCGGAAAAGCGGGCCCTGCAGCTGGGGATCATCATCGACGAGACCCAACGCCTCAACTACATGGTAAACGACATCCTCAATCTCACCCAGCTGCAGTCCGGACAACTGCAGCTCAAGCAGGACTGCTTCCCGGTAAATGAACTGCTGGAGCGAGCCGCCCAGAGATTCGAACTGCTCGGCCAACAAACCGGGGTAACTCTTGAGCTGCAAGCAGATGGTTCGCTGATGGCAATGGCTGACGAAGCCCGTATCGAGCAGGTCTTATACAACCTGATCAGCAACGGCTTCAACCATGTAGATCCCCAGGGAAGGATCACGATCTCGGCCGCTAGCATCAATGGTAAGATACGGCTGGAGGTGGTCAATACCGGTCCCGGGATCGAAGCAGAGGCCCTGCCCCATATCTGGGACAGGTACTACAAATCACCCCACCGGATGTCCGTTGCTGCCGGAACGGGGCTGGGTCTGGCGATCGTCAAAGCAGTCCTGGAAGCCCATGGAGCCGCTTTTGGAGTGGACAGCGAAAAAAATGTCCAAACCACTTTCTGGTTTGAGCTTGCGAAATGCGAAGAGGCTTGATCCGCTTCACCGATTTTTCCCGGTTCTATCAAACTTCTATCACAATTGCTCCTTACAATACTAAACATAACCCTAACCCACTAGATCAAAAAAAGGAGTGAATGATGTGAAGGGATTCAAGAAATGGACGGCAGCTCTGACCGTTGCCTCGGTTCTGGGAGCAGGCGGAGCAGCCTATGCCGCTACTGCCTTGACCCCGGCAGAAATCGCCGCAAACCTCACTGGCAAGAGTGTGGCCGAACTGCAGCAGCAAAGACAAGCCGGCAAGACTTACGGCGCTATTGCCAGTGAAGCGGGTAAATCGGCGGAGTTCAAGGCTCAGATGCTGGAACAGAAGAAGATCATCCTGGATGAGCGGGTAGCCGCCGGCAAAATGACCCAGGAACAAGCCAACACCATGTACCAGAACATGCAGCAACACCAAGCTGACTGTGATGGGACCTGCGACGGCAATGCCAGGCTCGGACAAAATGGCGGTGCAGGATTCGGCCAGGGTGCCGGACAAGGTTTAGGTAAAGGCAATGGTCAGGGATTAGGCAACGGCATGGGGAATGGCCTGGGCTTCGGCAACCGGGCCGGCAACTGTGACGGAACCTGCCAGAACAGCTAGACCAGCCAGGGAACCTTGCCAATTTGACCTACAGAAAAGGAGAGTGGAAACCGCTCTCCTTTTTTATGCATCAGCTCTTTAAGTTACCTGCCCCACAGGTAGCATTATCCCCCTGGACCTTTGTCTGCCTTTTAATCGAAAATATTCACATAAGCTTCACATTACGCTCATCGAACTATCACACTTACCCAATAAAATTATCTCAAGCCGAAAATATAAAATAACCAAACCGATAGGGGGCAAAGGTCATGCATAAAACCCTAAACAAACTCATGCTCGATATAGTACTCACCGCGTTGTTCGTGGTATTGATTTATCCCCGCGAGACCGGGTTCAGCTTCCATGAGGTAGCCGGTCTGGCCAGCGGCGCTCTGGTAATAGTCCATCTCTTGCTAAACTGGTCCTGGGTTAAAAACGTCAGCAAAAACCTATTAAGTCCCAAATTAAAGACCAAAACCAAACTCTTCTACCTTTTAAACACCGTATCCGCAGGAATGCTGCTGGGGATAATAATCACCGGCATCCTCATCTCCAAGGTAGTGTTTCCCGGCGTCGGCTCCGCCAGCGCCAGTATCGTCCTCTGGCATAAATGGCTGTCCTATAGCTGCCTGGGCCTGTTCGGGCTGCACTTGGCTCTGCACTGGAACTTCTTTGCCCAGACCGTGCCGCGCCTGTTCAAATCCAAAGCGCTCCCCGCCCCTGGCAAGCTGGCTTTAAACCTGTGTGCCCTGGTATTGACCTTGGGACTGGTATTCTCACCCCTGGCTCCACCCCTGACCGCTGACGTGGTTCAACCAACCACCAATCAGCAGACGAGCAGCAGCAATGAGGCAATCGTCGAAACCCGGCCCCAGCCCACTGTGGACAGCCTGTCTGCCAGCAGCACCGGGTCCAGTCCCCCGGCCCCAGGCAATAAACGTTCCCGGGCAGTGGCTACCACTACCACCAGCGTCATATCCTCGAGCAGTAACACTACCAGTTCCAGTACCAGTATATCCAGTGCCACCAGCAGCAGTTCGACTATGGCCCCGATTACATTGACCCAATACTTGGGCAATCTGTTCTGCACCGGCTGCAGCAAACACTGTTCATTACTAAGCCCGCAATGCAGCATAGGTGTGACCCAGGCCGCAACTGCCCGTCAAGAATATACTGCAATCTACGGCTCAGCTGCCTTGAATTAGAAATAAACTCAAGCTCGGCAAGGGCTGCTGAAATCACTTTAAAAACTGGATGTGGTAGACGTCCTTACTGAGTGCAGGAGCGGCGGCAATCCTATTTTACGATCATAACTGAACATTTGCTGTGTGCAGAGACACCCTGGGACACGCTTCCCAGCAGTAATCCGGCCGCGGCGGTTTTACCGATGTGACCCATTACTATCAGGTCAGCCTTGTTCTCCTGGGCATATTTGATGATTTCCTCGGCAGGGATACCGCTCAGCATAGCGGGAACACAGCCTATATTGCGTTCTTTGGCCAGCCGCTCGCATTTGTCCAGGACCTTTTGGAAAGAGTCGGTCCAATTATATACGACCTCTGACAATACAGTCCCCGAAGAAGCCGGGTCAAATTCACTAAGTGCCGAATAGTTGATCACCGATACTGCCATGAGTTGAGCCCGGTAAAGTCCAGCTAGCTCAAGGGCCTGGAGCATCACCTTATCAGATATATCCGAATTATCCAGGGCTACCAATATCTTGTTGATCATGGCCACAACCTCCATTTCGTTTTGCGATTCCTGCATACCCCACCGTCAACGCCCGCCGGCACTGGAGCCGCCTCCGCCTCCGCCGCCGCCTCCGGAAAACCCTCCTCCGCCTCCAGATCCTGAAGAAGACCTGCTGGCTGCGGTCATGGCCGAGC
>CAZYGL010000243.1:0-3185 GCA_964647335.1 uncultured Syntrophomonas sp.
TCCAACTTTGCGAAAATCTCTACATCCTCGGGCTCACGTAGGGAAAACTCCCTGTGGTGAATCATTGCTGCTTCTGTTTCTAATATGTACTGTTTGTCAACTGATAGAGGCTTGATATATGTATCCATCGTCGGGGATGCGATGTTGAGATCGCTATGGGCGGCCTGTGCACCGGCCTCGTTTTTCGTATCTGCGCCTCCCAAATCCCCGGCATGGTTATTCTCCGGGTGTATTTCCAGCACACTAATCTTACCCGTCGGTCTGAGAGCAGAATGCCGTTGGTCATCGCGACTCCGGTACGGTCCGGTCAGATCCGAATCCAATGCTTCAGTCGCGGCAAGTTCGAATTCGGGCAGCTGAGCCACTGTCAAAGGCGGGGAGAGGGGGGGTGTTATCTCCTCTGGCGGCCGCTCGGCCAGGTCCTGCTTAAGTTCTGCGATCTGGGCTTCCAGGCGGGCTATCTCCGACTGCTGGGGATCGATTACCTTCTGGGCGTTACTCATCACCGTATTAACCCTCTGGAGGGCATCGCTGCTGATCTCCGCGGCTATGCGGCGGCTCTCCTCCAGAGCGGCCTGGACGTATTCCTGCCTTTTTTCAAATATGCCGATCTGGGCGGCTAATTCTTCTAATCTCTGCATGACCAGCTGATGTCGGTTGAGGATGTTTTGCAGTTCGGCGGTCATGGCATTTATAACGTTCTTATCACGCGTCTGGCCATCAAGCGGATGGCTGTTTTCCATATCCTTCGCCCCTTGTTGCAGCATTGATCCATCCATTATTTGGTGTAAGTTCTTCTGTCTCTGGCCACCAGAGTGGGTGCGAAAGATTCGCTCTCGGCACTTTCGACCATCTTCTCCACGTTGGCTTTATATTGGTCCAGGCGGTCCAGGATGTCCTCTTTGAACTGCTGGGCTTTCAGCTTCAGGAGCTCCAGTTCCTGCTGTTTGAGCCGCAATTCTTCTTCCTTCTCCTGCAGCAGCACTTCAGCTTTGGCCCGGGCCTGGGCTTCGGTCCGCTGGGCATTGATCTGGGCGACGATCATGATCTCCGCAATTTGCCGTTCCTTGTTCACATATTCGTCCAGCTTTTTCTGCAATTCCACCATCCTGGCCTCGGCTTCCTGCAGTTTTTTCCGGGCCATGATGATTTCCGTCTTGAGAACCTCGGATTGGGTAACCTGCTCCAATCCGCCGTCATCCTCTTCTGTCTTTAATTCCCGGGGATTGTTTCCAAACATCGGAATACCCATTACATTCGCCCTTCTTTCTTATTCATAATTGATCAAATGGCAAACCGCCGGCTTTCCCAATCGTATCCATATGGGTAAAAAAAGCCTGCTAATTGCAGGTTGCATAGCAGGCGATCATTTCCTATCGTACCGGCAACCTGGCAGTCATAACCTCGCGGTCTTAGACCCATAGCTTTGCGTCCTCGCCTTTCGACGAGTTTGCTTTTGTCACATCTTACCTAATTTTAGAACAAAATCTAATTTTTGTCGAGTATTTTTACTGCAGTTGACCTGCCTAAATATGGGCTAGGTCCTTATTTAAACTCTCTTTTTAACAACTTGCTTAATCTGCCCGTCAAGGGAGAATTGTCCTTGGGTTCGGACTCAACACAAGCTGGCAGACTTTTACGAATGTCTTCAAACATGTCCTTGTCTTTATGAAGCATATTATCAAAAGCGGTGTTGCGTTTATCCACCTTAATACACATATCCGGGAATTCAACTATGGTCATAGAATACAATTTTAAATCCATCATAGATAGCATATCATCCAGTAAGTTAAAGAAATAAGTGGCGATGCTATTGGGATTAGGCGCTACAAAAGTAAAGGGATAAATATCATTCAATATAGCATTATCGTATTTCATCAAAGTAGAAACCACATCGGAGGAAACCTTGGTATAACGGACCGAGTAGTTATCCGCCGGAACTTCAACCTCAACAGTAACCTGTAAGGCATGATGGTTGATCTGCTTCGAGCCTGATTCATCGGTAAAATAACGCACATCGATGAAAGCATCCAGCTGCATTCTCTCGTTGGCTTCAGCTTGCGCTGCAGGAGCGGCAGCCTTTGTGATCGGTTCTTCCTCAAGCTCATCCTCAGCCATACCAACTTCGTCTGACTCCGGTTCATCAACATCCTCTGGCTGAATCTCCGCTGCAGAGACCGGCTCCATGTCTTCAGATTCCAATTGATCGATTGGTTCCAGCACGACTTCCTGGTCCGCAGTATCAATAAGTGCTTCCCCGGTTTCAATGGTAGTTTCAGCAACTAAGTCCATGGCCGGCGCTGCTTCCTCCAGCCGATCGGTGGTTTCATTCTTCTCGGCTTTGGGTTTAGGCACCTTGGCTGGCGGTTCCACTTTCTCAATTGATTTAGCTGGCTTGGCTTTCTTTGATGAAACCAACCTCTTTTTAGCCGTAGGCAGGGTTTCTTCCGGGCTGACGGCAAGTTTTTCTATCTTGCGGGTCGGTTCGTTTTCACCACCGCTGCCCTCTAATACGGTCAAGCGAGCTGATCTATCTGCTTCGGCAAGTGGTTCAGAGGGAGTTATCAATGCCTGGTCAAATGCACTGGTCTTCTGCTCTATTAATTCGATTTCTCTCTGCTTACGCTGCAGTTCCATTTCCATCTCATCCAGATAAAACTGAATTTGAGCGCGGGCCTGATTTTCAATTCGCTGGGCATTGGTATGGGCGGTAAACATTATCTCCGCCAGCTGGTTCTCTTTATTGCGCAGATAGTTGTCCAGCTTGTTCTGCAGGTCGTTCATCCGGACGTCAGATTCCTGCAGCTTCTTTTTAGCCCGGAAAATCTCATCCTGGTAAGCAATCAACTTTAGCTTGTACTCAACACTGAGGTTGTCAAAATCGTTTTGACCATTGGGCGGTGTGACTTCGAGCGGCTGTTTCCCCATTTTCTATCCTCCCCGTTTAACTCCAGCACGACATTGATACTTGGAATAAATGCCCAGAATATAAAAACAAAAACCCGCTTGGCAGATTGCAAAGCAGGTCATTAGGATACTGCATCCCTATCCCAGCAACCTGGCGGTCATAGCCTGGCGGCCTTAGACCCATGGTTTTGCGTCCTCGTCTTTCGACGAGTTTGCCCTTATTAAGATACCATCTATTATTTAATCATATATACGATATTTTGTCTAGAAATAAATGG
>CAZYGL010000244.1:0-3184 GCA_964647335.1 uncultured Syntrophomonas sp.
GGGCACCATCCTGGCTTTTTTGTTAAATCCCCAAATCAAACTTCCCCATCTTATTTGGGGAATCAGTCTACCACATTTCATCTGGCCAGCCGGGCAGGATTTTTACCGTGGTTGTTTCCAGGCATTCCTGCCCCAATTACCTTTGACTCTTACCAACTCAGTATTGGTTACCAGCTTTCTGGCTAGTGAATTGTTCCCTGATCAGTCTAAACGCGTGACCAACCGGAATCTATGTTTAACCTTAGGAATCGGTAATCTGATGGCAGCACCGCTGGGCGGTATTCCTTTGTGTCACGGGAGTGGCGGGCTGGCTGCTCACTATCGCTTTGGCGCCAGGACAAAATATGCCACCTTGTTCATCGGTATGATACTGATTTTGATCGCTGTTCTGCTTGGATCTTCGGGTTTGCAAATTATGCAGATGATTCCTGCCGCGGTTTTGGGAGGATTGTTGTTTTATAGCGGTCTCGATTTAATCAAACCGATAGTGAGTGATGATCGCTGCGAAGTGTTCGTCTTCACCATTGTTTTGGTCCTCAGTGTAGCCATCAATCCTGGTATTGCTTTTGTGATAGGGTTGCCCCTCCTGATAGCATTGCGCAGGGGATGGATCAAAACCTGAAAGTGAATCAATAGAAGATTTGAGAGGAACAATCGCTTATCTGTTCTGGAAAGCCTGGGAAAAATAAATACCGATGGTGGCAAATATTATCACCATCGTGATCGGCATAAATAAAATGCCCAGTCCTGACCGGATTCCCAATGCGGTCAATAAGGTGAGATAGTTAATGCAGGCAAATATCCATATAATTTCGGTTTTGAGAAAGTACAACAGCGACCTGGCCAGGACGTACTGGGCGTGGTAGTTCTCTTTAGTAATCCGCACCGGATAATTATACAGCGCTGGATAGCGGCTGGCAGCACTCAAGATGATGTACAGGCCCACTGCTATAGCCGGCAGGAGGAACAAACTTGACTTGGCTCCCCATGCATCGGGAAGTCCGTTCGCACCAAAATGAGTTGGCACTACTGCAGGCAGTTGGTGCCACCATTTAATAAGCACTATCCCCTGGAATAACAATCCCAGCAGAGTGGTAAGTTCCAGGATCATATCCGTGCGTGACATTTCTATCCTGGGATTTCGCTCAGGTACATAGTTGCTTCGCAATGGACTCATTGCTTTATTACCCTCCTTCTGCCGTCACCAATTCCTATTTTACAACAATTAGTCCATTGAACTGCAGTTGAATTAAATATAGAATGTTATAGTCGGAGGTCGTGAACATTGAAGATAATCAGTGCGTGTCTTTGCGGCATTAACTGCAAATATGACGGCAGCAACAATCTACATCCATATTTTATGGAATTACTAGCCATTGGTGAAGTGATCCCCATGTGCCCGGAACAACTGGGGGGACTGCCCACTCCACGTTCAGCCTGTGAAATACACGGCGGTACGGGGATTGATTTGCTGGCAGGGAGAGCTATTGCCTTTTCACGACACGGTGAAGACTTTAGTTTGGCCCTGGTGAAAGGAGCTCAGGAAATCCTGCATATCGCGGCAGAAATCGATATAGAGGGTGCAATTTTGCAGAGCCGTAGCCCTTCTTGTGGCTGTGGATTGATTTATGACGGAACCTTCACCCACCGTTTGATCGCAGGTGACGGTGTGACTGCCGCGCTGCTCAAACAGCATGGTTTTCAGGTGTGGAATGAACAGGAATATCTGCGGGAAAAGGGAGTGTGCACCAACATTGAAAGCAGTTAGCCTATTTTCAGGTGGATTGGATTCGCAACTGGCGGTCTGCGTGATGAAAGACCAGGCTGTTGAAATAGTTGCTGTCAATTTTGTTACGCCCTTTTTTGGGGCTGATCCTAACAATCGCTTGGCTGCTCGGCAGCTCGGTGTCGAATACCATGAGATCGACATTGGGCAGAGCTATATGGAGATTCTCAAAAATCCCGTCTATGGCTACGGCAAAAATATCAATCCTTGCATTGATTGCCATGCTTTTATGCTGAAAAATGCGGGGGAATTCATGGAGCAGGCCGGGGCTAAATTTCTTATTACCGGTGAAGTGTTGGGCGAAAGACCCATGAGCCAGAACAAATCTGCCTTGCAGGCTGTAGAAAAATTGTCTGGGATGCGGGGACTTATCTTGCGCCCCCTTTCGGCTCTCCTATTGAAACCTACTATTCCGGAAATAGAAGGTTGGGTTGACCGAAGCCGGCTGCTAGATATTAGCGGGCGGGGGCGGAAACGCCAGATGGAACTGGCCCAGCACTATGGCATAATAGATTACCCTGCCCCAGCTGGAGGATGCCTGCTGACCCAGGAAAATTATGCCAAACGGCTGCGTACTTTGCTCAATGCTAAGCCAGATGCCGGATGTGCTGAAATGGCCATTCTGAAGTTGGGCCGGCATTTCTACCTGGATGAGAGCCTCCTGTTGGTCGTAGGGAGAAACCAGGCCGAAAACGAGGGCATCCAGAGGAACGCAGCCCAGGACGATTATCTCATTAAAGTTGCCGACCGGCCTGGACCGCTTGGATTACTGCGGGTCCTGGGACCAGATGCGAAGGTCGATCTAAAATTGCCTGCATCTATCGTTGCCCGCTACAGCGATGCACGTGATCTGTCTTGTGCCAGGATCAGCATCACCCAGATCAACACTTCAGAGAGCGCTTTGACAGTCAGACCACTGCCGCCGGCCGAAGTACCGGAAATGATCTAATAACCAGGCTCTGCCGTTGCTAAAATCCCCTCGTCATCTGAAGACTTCCGGATTGATTTGCTGAAATAGGGCTTCATAACCTGCCCGGGTAGGATGCGCTCCATCGGCGAGAAGCAATTCTGCCCGGACTTTGCCACTCGCGTCGATAAAGGCAGCACCGAAGTCAATCACCGGAATGTCATGTTCCCGCGCATAACTCTTTACCCAGGTACGGATACGCAGAACCAGCCTTTCGATACTGGGTTGATTGACTGCTGTAGGTGTCCCCAGAATCACCTTGATACCGTGCTTAACCGCCAATTTTACCATGGTCTCCAAGTTAAGGGTAATCCGGTCATAACTGTCACCCCATATGATATCGTTTATCCCCCCCATGATAATGACATGGGTCGGAGCGTAGCGTAATACGCAGCGATCAAACCTGCGCAGCATGTCTGTCGTGGTATTAC
>CAZYGL010000245.1:0-3167 GCA_964647335.1 uncultured Syntrophomonas sp.
TTCAAAGCCCCTGCAGGAGATAGCGCAGAAGAAGCCTTGTCCGAAGAAGCGGAAGGCACCTGGCCGGCGGTTGATGCTGGAACCAGTGTGGCGGGATTGGTTGGAGGATCGCTGACCCTGGTTTTGGCTGCGTTTATCGGCTATGTGGTGAGCTTATCCAAAAAGAAGGGAAGCAAAGCTGCAGCATAGTAAATTATGAAGGATTCTTTACACAACATAAGGCTTCTGGATACCCTGGCCCGGCGGCCAAACTCCATAAACGATATGAACCCCCTGGTGAAGCTGCTGACGACAATTATTTACTTGACTGTGGTGGTGTCATTTGGCCGCTATGAAATCAGCGCCCTTCTGCCCTTGATATTTTATCCGATAGTCGTATGGGCCCTGGCGGATCTGCCGCCGGGGCCCATATTGAGGCGCATAGCCTGGGTCATGCCCTTAGTGATAGGGATCGGAATTTTTAATCCGGTATTTGATCATCAAACCGTCTCGATTATGGGTTTCACTGTTTCCAGAGGCTGGCTCACATTTCTTTCAATTGTCATAAAATGTGTATTGACGGTTACAGCCGGCATACTGCTGGTGGCCACCACAGGTATGGAGAAATTGGGGGCGGCCCTGCGGATGCTCCGGGTTCCCAAGATAATGGTCCTGCAGCTCCTGCTGACTTATCGATATATTTCGGTGCTCGGGGATGAGCTGGCGAGGATGCTCCGGGCGTATTCACTGCGGGCTCCAGGGCAGAGGGGCATAAAACGTGCTGCCTGGGGTTCATTTACCGGTAGTCTTTTGCTCCGATCCTTCGACCGGGCCCAGCGGGTATACTCGGCAATGTGCCTGCGAGGTTTTACGGGTGAATATAACACCGGGGATTATGCGAAGGTGGGAGGCAGGGACCTGCGGTTCATAATTGGTTGGGTCGCTTTTTTCCTGTTCACCAGAAGTAACAATTTACCGTTGTGGTTAGGCTCATTTTTAACGGGAGTGATTGGTCAATGAGTCATCATCGAGTTGAAGCCAGAAATCTTCATTTTTCCTACCCTGATGGACAGGCAGCGATACAAGATATTTCCTTTGCAATATTGCACGGAGAAGCAGTGGGAGTCATCGGCGCCAACGGTGCGGGCAAATCTACCCTTTTGATGCTCCTTATGGGCATCCTCTTTCCGGATAGCGGCCAGATCCTGGTTGGTGACACTCACCTCACCAAGAAAACCATGCCCATGATCCGGGAGAGACTAGGTATGGTTTTCCAGGATCCTGACGATCAGCTGTTCATGACCACTGTGGGTGAAGATGTGGCCTTCGGGCCCAGGAATTACCAGTTGGAGGAGCGGGAGGTTGAAAGCCGGGTAAGGGAAGCCCTGGCTCAAGTGGGCATTTTGCATCTCATCGACAGAGCACCCTTCAAATTGTCAGGAGGTGAAAAGCGGGCTGCCGCCATCGCTACGGTGCTATCCATGAAGCCTGACGTTTTGATCATGGATGAACCAACCTCCTCCTTGGATCCCAAGTCGAGGCGAAGGGTTATGGATCTCCTGCAAAGTTTCGAGCATACCAAGATAATCACCAGCCACGATCTGGACATGGTTTTGGAAACCTGCCAGCGAGTCATAGTGATCAAAGACGGTTCAGTTGCGGCTGACGGACCTGCCGGGGAAATATTGAAAAACCCGCAGCTGTTGGACAGCTGCGGGCTAGAAATGCCCCTTTCCCTCCAGAGATGTCCCCTGTGTGGTAACCAGGCTAAAAACTCTTGATCAGGGTAAATGTGCTGGTAATGTTTCCGTCGGTTACTGAAAACAGGTAATTGCCCCGCGCGGTCAAAAAGAGCCTGGCTTTGCCCTCAGCATCAGTGGTGAGCCGATGTGGGTAGTCGGGATTTTTGGTGCTGCTGTAGGTAGCCAGCACAATCGCTCCCGCCAGGGGTTGCCCATCCTTTAGAACCTGTATTTCATAATTTTCACCTAAACGAGCATGCCCGTAATCCTGGGGTATGATTTCCAGGGGCAACCCAATAGGTTTCACCCCATGATGGTGGTGATGCCCGACCTCCACCAGGCTGACCGCGTAGCATTTATGCTCCCCGGCTTCCAGGGCATAAATCTGCACCATTCCATCTAACTTTTGCAGGAGACTGATTTCGATATCCCCATCATGATCATGTGGAGCTATCGGTTGTTGGTCCCCCTCATTCACCAGGAAAACGCTGAGCTCGGATAGGGCCGCTTCTGGGTCAGGCCGCATATTGTATCCCTTTAAGAGTTTCAGACACACCTCTTCTCCTGCATGGAAATGTCCATGCTGGGTATTCGGTTCCAGCCATATCTCCTGGTGGCGGTGGGTCACAGCTGGTTTCAGCTCCTCCAGTACGATCCTGTGGTGCACGAGTTCCATCTCCCGGATGCGGGCATTAACGATTCGTCTTTCCCCGAAAATGTTTTCCATCAAGATGCTGTTGTCTTCCCCCGGGATGATACGATCTACTTTCTCCATCAGCAATTCTTCCCTGCCATCCCGGCTGATATATACATTAGCTTCACACATATCTTGGGCTCCTTTCTTTACCGGCAAGTCGGACATAAAAAGCCTGATTCGGTCCTGGTTGCCCGGGGTTCCATGACCCCTTCCCCGCATACGGAGCAAAGTACCGTGGGAAATATCCGGGCCTTTTCCGGAAATACAAAGTCAACTTCCTGCCAACTGAACAACTCCTCAGGAAGCTGGGTCATTAACCTCTCAAATATGGATCCCAGAAGATCCTCTTTTTCCGCCGCCTCGGCCTCATTCAGAATTTCCTGGCGGCTGAGCAGGCGATAACGCTCAGAGTCCGGATGGGGTGCAGCCTCATACTTCCGGGCGATGCGCACCGCCCGGTTCTGGTCACGACTGGCGATGGTATAAGCATTTTTGCCATAATCCTTAAAGATAAGGTTGCCTTTGCCGAAGGTACATCCCAGTATAGCCTGAATGGCATCCACTGCGCAGGAATTGGTCTCTACCACTGCCAGCAGTTCTTCATCGCTATCCGGATCCACTCCCAGATATTGCCGGGCAAATTCTGCCGCCCTCACCCCCAGAAGCAGTCCCGGGCAGATATGTCCGTGAAATTGAATGGCCAGTTCCAGCGGGGGCATATTCTTGCACATTGTCACCTACCACCTTTC
>CAZYGL010000246.1:0-3164 GCA_964647335.1 uncultured Syntrophomonas sp.
TGGTTTTGAGAAAAAAAATCGTAGCTCTGATCGTACTAAGCTTTTTCCTCCTGCTTAATCTGCCGGCTGGTTTAGTAGCGGCTGCTACTGCAAAGGATGTGGTGGAGCAGCCGGAACTGACCCTGGAAGAGTCAATAACCATGGCCTTAAATCACAGCCGAACCTTGAAGAACGCCAATTTGGCTATTGATCTGGCGGATGAGTCCCTGGACGATGCCGAGAGCGCCTGGCGTCCCAGTTATGCCACAGAATATGTAGACCTGTCTCCCAGTATCGAGACCAGATATGCCAACCTGCTGAGCCAGGAATACAATTACGACAGTGCCGTATCCCAGCGGGATATCCAAAAAGATGCGGTGAAAGCCGAAGCCAGGTCGAGTTATTATGATTTGCTCAAGGCCATCGACAGTCTGGCCCTGAAAAAGACCGAGCTGGAGGCCCAACAGATCAGCTACAAGAATTCCCAGGTATACTACGATGTTGGTATGCTGAGCATAATAGGGCTCACCCAGGCCAAACTGGCCCTGCTTCAGAAGCAAGCCGATTACGTTGCAGCGGAGAACGCTTTGAATGACAGCTACACAGATTTCAACTACCTGGTGGGTCTGGATATAAATGACCGGCCTATCCTATCTACGGAACCGGTGATGGAGAATCTGGAGATCGATAATGTAGCGGGACAAATTTCCCTGACCATGAGCAACAGCCCCAGCCTCGAATTGGTTGATGCAGCCCTGGAACTCAGGGAAGAACTGATCTGGACTTCCGGGGGCACAACCTCCTCTGAACTTGCGGTAAGCCAGGCTGAGCTCAATGTAGCCACCACCAAGGAGACGGTAGAAAAGAGCCTGTATTCGGTGTATCATAGTGTGAAAAACCTTGAGGAATCATACATGACCGCCAAGAATAACCTGGCTTTGGCCCAGCAGAACCTGAACATCGCCAAACTCAAATACGATTTGGGCATGAATACCAAAGCGGATGTTCTCGCTGCAGAATATTCGCTGCTCCAAGCTCAGAACAACCTCCTGTCCATAACCTGCAACCATGATATACTCAAGGAAACTTTCTATAAGCCCTGGGCGGCATAGAGCGGCAAACAATCTGTAATATGCTTTTAGAAAGGCAATCCTTTGCAGCGAAGCCCCTCGTTTAAGAAGCGAGGGGCTATTGGTTTGGCTCCGATTTGTAAATGTTTGACTTCCCCCTCGATCCTTGCTAATCTGCAGTTAAGGGGAATCTAATCTGGAAAGACTGGAGGTAGACTGATGAAGAGATGGTTGACATTACTACTTGTCTTAGGCCTCATTGTCAGCGGTTTGACCGGCTGCGCCAAAAAAGCGCCCCAGGAACCGCAAGCTCCTTCCGCCCAAGCTACAGTAGCCGTAGTCAATATGCCTACACAGGGCTTCGTGAAGGGTTCGGCACCCAAAGCTGTAGCCAACCTGGAGATCAAACCAGTCACTAAATTTATCCCGGGCAGTGTCATCGAAGTCACCCTCAAGAATGCTAAATGGAACCAGAGTAAACCTACAGCCGAACTGAACCAGGGCTGGGTATATGGAGGCTTGTTCAACAACGATCTCACCGTCCGTTATACGCAAACCGGGGAAGCAGGTCTTGACCGCCTGAATTTGGTTTTGCCAGGGGTAATAATCGGGCCGGCAGCCCCCGAAGGTGATCTGATTGCCTCTCTGGGCGGCAGCGCCGGAGTTACAGGTGAATTTACCTTGGGCAAAATAGTGGCTGGATTCAAGCTGACCGCCGATAGCCCCATCGTCAAAGTAAATGCTTTGGAACAGCTAGCCGGCAAGATCCTGCTGTATGAGTTGGTCGACTATGGCTTCAGCAGTGCCGCCGAGGACGGTTGGCTAAAAATCACCCTCCCCAACGGGGTCAATTTTTCCCGTAATCCCAGGGTATACCTGGATGATAAGGAAGTCGTCAATATAAAGGTAGCTGACGGCGGCAGGGGCAAGAACTACATCCAGTGGCAAGATAACGCCATTACCAGCGGTTTTGCCAGCAACCGCCTGGAGAGGATCGAAGTCCGGGACATATTCTATGACATAGACAGCCGTTATATGCCCCAGAGCATCATCATAGCTGTAAGCGGACAGGTGCTGACCGGGGCGGGGGGAAGCCTTGAAACTATTGCCAGTGTGCCCAATGCTGATGCCCGCAGCCTTTCCAGCGGCAGCACCACCTTTGTGGTAGGGAGTACTACAGCAAGCATCAATGGTAAATCTATAAAGATGGATGTAGCTCCCTATCAGAAAAATAACCGTGTTTTTATACCACTTCGCTATGCCGCCAATTCTTTGTCCATCAATGACAGCAGCATCATTTGGGATCAAGGCAACCAGAGTGTAACCCTTATTAAAGCTAACAATGTAGTACAGGTCAAGGTAGGCAGTAAAGATATGTCGATTAATGGGGTAACGATCACCATGGATGTGGCCCCCGAGATGGTGGAACAAAGAGTCATGCTCCCAATCAGTTGGATTGCCCAGGCTTTTGGCGCCGGGGTGAGCTGGGACGAAAGTAAGAAGGCTATAACCCTGGCCTATTAGCTGTAGAAATATAAATTGGTTGTCAACAGGAGAGGCCGGAGATTAGGCGGAGACTGAACACAACTAAACAAAAATCGACAGGAGGCAGGACGATGAGAAGATGGTTGACAGTATTATTGATTGCGGGTTTGCTAGCGGTGGGATTGACCGGATGCGGCAAAAAACAGGCGACCGAGACTCCCCAGGCTCCGCCTGCAAGCCAACCGAGCCAGACCCAGACCGGAACCGACCTTAATTCCATCATGAAATCTGCAGCTGCAGTCAAAGAGGTGTCATTCGACACGGTGATGACTATCACCAGCAACAACCAGACCACAACCTCAACTGGCAAGATGTATATCAGTGACACGAAAATGAGGATGGAAACCGAAATGAACGGCATGAAATCGATTACCATCAGCAAATCGCTAAATGAAGTATATATTTACAACCCTGCCACTAAGACAGCCATGAAGATGACAGGTTCGGAGGAAACAGCCGAAGCCCCCAATGAATGGGCTCAGAAGAGCAGCGATACTACCCGCTACAAGATCGTCGGGGAGGAGAAAAAGGACGGCTTCGATTGTGTGATAGTGCAGTACACAGACCCCG
>CAZYGL010000247.1:0-3149 GCA_964647335.1 uncultured Syntrophomonas sp.
GGGTACAAAAATACCGCGCATAGAGCACGGCACCCATCGTAACAATTTTATTAATATGCCATCAGTGTTCATACTCCTTCATCCGCGCCGCATAAATAAGCACCCCAAATCATGGCGCATCTAGCACGGATCAAGGTCCATATAAAGTTATGGTTAGTTATGAACTACCCCGGACATACATTCATTCCTTACTCAAAGATTAAAGACATTCTAAAAATAAACGAACCGATAACGTTTGTCAAGGCCGGTTTGGGGGCTCAAGTCTCTCATATTCAATCTTCCTTAAGAATTTGCTGCTACCCGCAATTAACCTGTTCTTCTCGTCGCAAAGCAACCCGCCAAAATGAAAGGTTAACGAAACCTTGTTCTTCAAAATCTGGATCGAACATATCCAGTGATGAAAATCGCCGTTTAGTCCAAAGGTTGGTTTGCCCCATCTCATTTCTGCTTCCATATCGGAATGACTGAGATTTATAGCATCCATAAGTCTGATAGCTATTTTTTGAAGAATCTCCGGCTTCTGTTCAATATATGTGTTGATTTCGTGTTCTCCATTCATACTGAAGCGAATCTCCTGCCCAGTGGGCTTATAAGTCAGGGTCAGCTTAGCACTGGGGATGTCCCAGTAGAGCTCAGCACCCAGCTTGCGGATAGCCCAAATATACTGGTCCCGCACCGACTGGTTTGATTTAGAAGATAACACCACCAGTCAGTTCCTGAATTTTCTTTGCAGCGATCTCGGTGTTCCCCACTGGAATATCTATGATGCTGCCATTCACATAGTTGTTACCTGCCCTGGAAAAATACGCAATCAAAATAGCATTGCTCATTTTTTTTACCTCCCAACCGCTCCACTATAAGCAGAACGGCTTTATTACTGGATTCTCAGTAAAAACAAAAACCACCCATCGATAAAATATGTTTTATCAATAGATGGTAGATAATTTTGGTGGAGGCGGGGGGAATCGAACCCCCGTCCGAAAGAAAGACCAGAAGAGCTTCTCCGAGCGCATTCCGCGTTTTGGTTTTCGCCAACCGGGCGCCCACGGACAGGCTTCCTTCGGCTATCCCCGATAGCTTTCCCCTTAAAGCCCCTCGAGAAAGAAGGCTTCAGGGTATCTCACTGTGTGACGCCCCGCACTAACCCGCGAGAATAGCTAGCCGGACGAGCAGCCCTTAGGCTGCTAAAGCGAAGTTATCTTCGGCAGTTATAATTTTTCCACCTTTTTTAAGAGCTGGCGGCAACTCTGCTCGCTACTCAACCCATCTTGTCCCCCGTCGAAACCATTGCGCCCCCTTATATAAAGAGATTCAAGGAAAATGTCAAACATTTGTTTATCAAACTTAATTTTTGTTCGTTATGCTTCGTGTTCCCTGTTTTTCATGACCCTTTCGATCTTGCGTTTGGCATCGCGTTCGGCAATATCCTGGCGTTTGTCATAGAGTTTCTTGCCCACTGCAACTGCCAGATCCACCTTGGCCAGCCCTTCCTTGAAGAAAACCTTGAGCGGGATCAAGGTATAGCCCTTTTCCCGTTGCAGAACCTGGAGCTTCCTTATTTCAGCTTTGTGCAGTAGGAGTTTTTTAGGCCTTTTGGGATCATGGTTGAACTGATTGCCTTGTTCATAAGGGCTGATATGGAAATTGTTTACCCATACCTCACCGTCCTTGACTACTGCATAGGCATCCTGTAGGTTGCCTTTGCCCCCGCGCAAGGATTTTACCTCGGTGCCCACCAGGGCCAATCCGGCTTCGTAGACATCCTCGATATGATATTCGTGCCGGGCGCGGCGGTTCTCCACCACCACTTTGAGCCCCTTTTTCTCCTTCATCTTAAAAACCCCGATAAATAAACCCTCGCTCGGACCAGCTTGTCCCGAGCCAGGGTTTCAAACAACAGTTCTGCCTTATCAGTATAGAGGACAAACGCCCCTCAGTCAAGGGCTTGCCCCTCCTCATACTTTTACATCCCTAAGCTAATTCAAAATCGATCCGGACCGCATCCAAGTCAACTTTAGTCAGGACCACCTGTATTTCGTCGCCTATGGAGTATTTCTTTCCGCCATGACGGCCCACCAGGGTATAAGCCCGGTCATTAAACTCGTAATAGTCGTCTTCCATAGTCGACACATGCACCAAACCTTCAACGGTGTTCGGGAGTTCCACGAACAAGCCGAAAGACGTCACCGATGAGATCCGGGCCGTGAATTCCTGGCCCAGGAATTGCTCCATATATTGGCATTTTTTCATATCGACCAGGTCACGCTCAGCCTCTTCGGCCTTGATCTCCTGGACCGAAGACTGTTCTCCCATTTGAGCTATCTTTTTCTCTAGGACGGCTTTTTTCTTGGACTTGGGCCCCTCCTCCAGCAAAATGCGCAGGCTGCGATGCACCACCAGGTCAGGATAACGACGGATGGGGCTGGTGAAATGGCAATAGAACTTGGATGCCAATCCAAAATGCCCCAAAGTCTGGGGGGCATAGCGGGCATGCTTCATGGACCGCAAGAGCATCAGCGAAATGGTCCGCTCACCCGGGCTGCCTTTGATCTCGTGGAGTATCTTCTGAAAGGCCTTGGGGTTGATGCGGGTCTCAGGTATCTTATGGGCAAACACTCCCAGCACATTATTGAGCCGGTTCAGGGACTCGCCCTCAGGTTTTTCGTGCACCCGGTACAGGGCTGGCATGCCCTGCTTATGCAAATGTTCGGCTACTACCTCGTTGGCTTTAATCATGAAATCCTCGATAAGGTTCTCTCCCGGGCCCATCACACGAGGTTTGATCTCCAGCGGAAAACCGGTCTCATCCACTGTCACCTTGGCCTCCGGGAAATCAAAATCCAGGGCTCCGCGCTCCATACGCTCCTGACGCAGTTTTTGCGCCAATTCGTGCATCAGGTAAAAGTCTGCAGCCAGGTGGCTGTATCGATCGATCATGTACTGATCTTTGTCCCGCAAAATAGCATTGACCGCTGTATAGGTCATACGCTCCTTGACATGGATTACCGATGGGTATATCTCATATTTGCGCACCGCTCCGGACTCAAAGAGGTCCATGATGCAGCTCATGGCCAAACGGTCCACCCGGGCATTCAGGCTGCATATGCCATTGGATAGTTCCGGCGGGAGCATAGGCAGGACCTGATCCA
>CAZYGL010000248.1:0-3137 GCA_964647335.1 uncultured Syntrophomonas sp.
TGCAAGCCCTGGCAGGCAGCTATCGCCAGCTATTCCGGATACCAATGGTTGCAGTCACCGGGAGTGTAGGCAAGACTACCACCAAAGAGATACTGGCAGGTTGCCTGGGGATAGCGCATAAGACCCTGAAGACGCCCGGCAATTACAATAACGAGATAGGTTTACCCCTCACCCTGCTGGGCTTGGAGCCAGATCACGGTGCAGCAGTGGTTGAACTGGCGATGCGAGCTCCGGGAGAGATAGCCTCCCTGGCTGCGATCGTAAGGCCTACAGTGGCAATCATCACTAATATTGCCCCAGTGCATTTAGAGACCATGGGATCCATGGAGAACATAGCCAAGGCCAAATGCGAGGTTCTGGAATATGTCCCTCCGGGAGGATTTGCTGTGATCAACGGCGACCACAGATTATTGCTGGAAGCTGCCAAACGATATAACTGCCGCAAATTCACATTCGGTTATGACGAAGAATGTGATTTTCAAATTTTGGCAGCCGAAATAGCCGGAAAGGGAATAAATCTGCGCCTGCGCATGCTGGACAGCGCCTGGTCGTTTCATTTCCCCATACCAGCCACCAAGCTGGCCCCCGATGTTGCGGCGGCAATCGGGGCAGCATATCTGCTGGGGCAAAACATCCAGGAAATCCAGGCCGGCCTGGAAACCTACCAGCCTGGAACACATCGCCTGAACCTGATAGATTTGCCTGGCGGAGGGCTTATAATAGACGATACTTACAATGCCAATCCGATCTCGATGCAGGCCGCCCTGGAGGTATGCCGGGATATGAGCCGGGGACGGCGGACTGTAGCCGTTTTAGGAGACATGGCCGAGCTGGGTGAATATGAGTCCGCCGGCCATCAGGAAGTAGGCCGGTCGGCAGCCGGGGCGGGGATCGATTTGCTCTTAACAGTTGGCCCCAGAGCGGCGTTAATCGCTGAAGGAGCCAGGCAGGCAGGCATGCCTGGGAGCAGGGTCACCCACTATCTGACCAGGGAGGAATGTGCCCGGGTTTTTGGAACCCTGGTGACCCAGCAGGATGTGGTTCTTTTCAAAGCCTCCCGGTCGATGCAACTCGAAGAGTTGGTGGATAAATTCAGAAACATTGCCTTGGGGAGTAAAGTAAATCATGTTTAGTCACATTCTTAGTATCTGCCTGGCAGGTGGGGTTGGTTTGTTGGCTTCGGTGATGTTAGGCCCGGTTTTGATTCCATTCCTGACCCGCCTCAAAGTAGGCCAGACCATTAGAGAAGACGGTCCAGCCCGGCATTTAGTCAAAGCCGGAACCCCGACCATGGGGGGGATAATAATAATCGCAGCGGTCATGTTGGCAAGCCTGCTGGTCGCAGGGAACAGCCGTGAAGTATGGGCAGCACTGCTGGTGATGCTGGCTTTCGCAGGTATCGGCTTCTGGGATGATTATATCAAGGTAGTCCTGAAGCGCTCCCTGGGCTTGCGGGCTCGGGAAAAGCTGGTTCTTCAGCTAGTATTTGGTTTGATTTTTGGCTTCAGCTTGGTCTATTATTTGGGACGTGGTACTGAGGTGCTTGTGCCCTTCAGCAATATAGTCATCGATTGCGGGTATCTCTATTTGCCTTTCGTGGTGGTGGTCCTGATGTCCAGTGCCAATGGAGCCAATCTGACTGATGGCCTGGATGGACTCGCAGCTGGAGTGACTTTTTTTATCAGTCTGGCTTGCGGACTGGTGGCAGTGATGATGTCCCATCCCGACATCTCAGTATTCAGTGCTGCATTATGTGGGGCGTGTTTGGGATTTCTGGTTTTTAACCATTATCCGGCTCAGGTCTTTATGGGGGATACGGGCTCAATGGCTCTTGGCGCAGCGGTGGCAGCCATGGCATGCATTTGCCAGGCTGAGATAGCCCTGGTTTTGATTGCCGGGGTCTATGTGATCGAAACCCTGAGTGTAATCATCCAGGTCGTCTCATTCCAGGCATTCAGGCGGAGGGTGTTCCTCATGGCACCATTGCACCACCACTTTGAACTGAAGGGATGGCCCGAAACCAGGGTGGTAACAGGATTTTGGTTAGCCTCACTGGGATTTGGAGTGCTGGGACTGTTAAGCTTGATTACATATGGATAGGTGGACACATGATGTCATTTGCGGGTAAACGAGTCTTGGTCATGGGCATAGCCAGAAGTGGTATGGCAGCCATTTCGGCCCTGCACAAGCGGGGGGCGAAGGTGTATGCTTATGACCGGAAGAATCCGGAACAACTGGAGACTGTGATAAAAAACCTGTCCGAGATGGGGATCGAGGTTTTTGCCGGGGCCGATCCTGACCTGGGGACCCTCTGCCCGGACTTCATAGTAATAAGTCCCGGGATCAGCCTGGAAACAGGCTTGGTAATGGAGGCTGCCCGGCTCGCGATACCAGTTGTCGGGGAATTGGAACTGGCTTTTCGCCTGAAATCGCCTGAAGTAGATATGTATGCGATCACGGGGACCAATGGTAAAACCACTACCACGGCTCTGGTCAATCATATCCTGTTGACGGCCGGCAGGAACAGCTCTGCCGGCGGCAATATTGGAGTGGCTTTGTGCGATCTGGTTGATGCCATGGCTGCGGGGGTGCTGGTTGTCGAGGTATCGAGTTTCCAGTTGGAGACCACTCAAGAATTCCATCCTCGCATCACCGGTATCCTCAACATTACACCAGATCATCTGGACAGGCATAAAACCATGGAGGAATACACCCGCATCAAAGCCAGGATATTTGCCCGTCAGACTCAAGAAGACCATCTGGTGCTTAATTACGAGGATGAGCGGGTGCGTGCTTTCGCCAGCCATGCTTCGGCAACGGTTGTATTCTTTTCCTGCGAGAGAAAACTAAGTCCCGGGATTTTTATTGATAATGGACAGATTGTGATCGACTGGCAGAGTGAACGACAGATCGTGGCCAGCCTGAGTGAATTACGATTGCGGGGCAAACATAACCTGGAAAACATCCTGTGTGCTGTGGGCATGGCCTGGATGGCCGGTGTGAGCAGTTCTGACATAGAGAGATCTCTTAATTCTTTCGGCGGGGTCAGACACCGGCTGGAGGAAGTGGCCCAGCATGATGGGGTTGTCTACATAAATGATTCCAAGGGCACCAATCCTGATTCCACCATAAAGGCC
>CAZYGL010000249.1:0-3133 GCA_964647335.1 uncultured Syntrophomonas sp.
GAATTGCTGAAAACCCGGATTCGCCCTTACTATATTTTCCACGCCAAAGATGTGCAGGGCACCCGGCACTTCCGCACCAGCATCTCGACCGGACTGGAAATCATGCAATCAATGCGAGGCTTCACGTCGGGTATGGCAATACCTACCTACATCCTCAACGCTCCTGGGGGGCTTGGTAAAATTCCCCTGATGCCTAATCACATTTTGGAGGTCAGAGCCGATAAAGTTGTGTTGAAGACCTGGGAAGGGCAACTGGTGGAAGTGGAGAACGAAGTTCAGGCATGAACGCAGTATTGACCAAAGCCAGATCGCCTGGCCAAACCAGGCGGAGTTCTCAAAATCGCTCAAAAATTGTGACCAGCAACCAAATTAGAAAGGGTGGTCCACGAACCAGAAAAGGAGAATATATTTAATGTTGAATAATATAAACAGAGACAATTTATGGAACGATATCGGCGCTCCAAACTGGAATGACTGGAAATGGCAGATGTCCAACCGGATAACCAGCGCGGAGCAGTTAGCTGAAATAATCAGTCTAAGTGAAGAGGAACAACAGATCCTTATGCATGGGTTAGGAAAATTGCGGATGGCTATTACTCCTTATTACGCCAGTCTGATTGACCAAAAAGACCCCGAATGTCCGATCCGCAAGCAAGCCGTACCGAGTTTAGCCGAAACCTTTGTCAGCGAAGGTGAAAGCCATGATCCATTGCATGAAGAAATGGACTCCCCAGTGCGGGGTTTAACCCATCGTTATCCTGACCGGGTATTGCTTCTGGTCACGGATCAGTGCTCAATGTATTGCCGGCACTGCACCCGCCGGCGTTTTGCCGGACAGAGCGACCAAGCTCTGCCGATAAGCAGAATAAATCAAGCCATCGAATACATCAGGCATCATCAGGAAGTCCGGGATGTACTGATTTCGGGCGGAGACCCCCTATGCCTTTCCAATCGCAGGATAGAATATATTCTATCCAGATTGCGGGCGATTCCGCACGTGCAAATAATTCGTATCGGGACCCGCACGCCGGTTGTGATGCCGCAACGTATCGATGAAGAATTATGCCTGATGCTGAAGAAATATCATCCTTTATATATCAACACGCATTTCAACCATCCCCGGGAAATAACCCCGGAATCAACTGCTGCCTGCGAACTCCTGGCCGATGCAGGTATACCCCTGGGCAATCAGACGGTTTTATTGAAGGGTGTAAACGATTGCCCTTATATTATGAAGAGACTCGTGCAGCAACTCCTGGAAATCAGGGTGCGGCCTTATTATTTGTATCAGTGCGATTTGTCACAGGGCATAGAACATTTCCGTACCCCAGTGGCACGTGGTATAGAGATAATCGAAATGCTGAGGGGTCACACCAGTGGTTTGGCAGTTCCGACTTTTGTGGTTGATGCACCTGGGGGAGGCGGCAAGATACCCGTAAATCCTCAATATGTCATTTCCTGTTCCTGCGAGAAGACCATTTTGCGCAATTACGAAGGGATAATAACCACTTACGCAGAGCCCGCCGATAAAAACCATGAATGTAAAAATTGCGGCATATGTGAAGAATACGCCCGCAATAAGCATAGAGGACTAGAAAAGTTGTATCGAGAGGAGAAAATTTGTTTGATACCTCGCAGCAATGCGAGAGTAAACAGGAGGAAAAGCAGTTATGAAAGCAGTGCCCTACAATAGAGAAGAGGACTATCAATATATGAACGGTACTCTGGTTCTCTGGGATCGACGTAACAGCCGGGCAAAAATTATTGCCGGCCAACTGCTTCACCCTGATTTACTCAGCCAGGTAAAAAATAGGGCTGTTCAGGCTGGAGTCGGCAAGATCATATCTTTTGCCCTGCCAGCAAATCAGGAAGTTTTTGCAAATGATGGTTTTGTGATCGAAGGGACTATTCCGAGATTCTTTCGTGGAGAAGATGCGATTTGTTGCTCCTTTTTCGTTGATTCGCAACGCAGCATACCCAACCAGGCGAGTCCCATCGATTTTTATGCGAGCAAGGCATCCAAGACTCCATTAGGCGAGAAAAATATGGGTCGGCTTTATTCGGTGCGTGATGCAGGGGAGGCAGATATTGCAGCTATGATCCGACTGTTTCGCTATGTCTTCCAGAGTTACCCCTCCCCAATATTCGAACCGGAGTATATACTTCATAATATGCGTTCCCAGGCGGTCCTTTATAAATTGGCATTACACAATGGCCAGGTAATAGGTATCGCCTCAGCTGAAATGGACCAAAGCAACCTAAATGCGGAGATGACTGACTGTGTTACTCATCCTCAATACAGAAATCGCGGCATTCTGGGTGTTTTGTTGAATGAGCTTGAAGATGCTCTGGAGCGAAATGGTTACATGTGTCTCTATACCCTGTGCCGGGCTTCCAATCCAGCTGTAAATATGTCTTTTGCCCGACATGATTACAAGTATTCCGGATGCCTGATAAATAACTGCCATATATGTGGTGCCTATGAAGACATGAATATCCTAGTAAAGCTAATCAATCAATGATTATCTCAACCAGACATGCAGGACGGGCGGGCCGACATTTGCCACAGGGATTTGCATACAGCGGCACTTCACTCTCATCTGTTCTGCAAGTATACTGTGCGAATGGGGAAAGGTATCTCGATACCTTCCTGTCCAAAACGGCGGTGCAGCCGCTTGATAAACTCGTGCTTAAGAACATACTGTTCGGTAAAGGATTTGGTCTTCAAGACCACATAAAAATCAATACTTGATTCGGAAAATGATGAATAGCGCATTAACGGCTGAAAGTCAGGCACACCTCCGGGAGTATCGCGCAGGACTTCTCGGGCTACTTCTATTACAATTTTTTCTACTTGCTCCAAATCGCTGGAGTAGCTGACGCCCACACTGACCAAAACTGACATCTCGTGTTCCGGCATTTCATGATTGGTCACAATAGCGCTGGCTAAACGCAAATTTGGAACCAACACCATATTATTGGACATCATACGGATGCTGGTCGTCCTCCAGGTTATGTCGTCAACAAAACCTTCTTCCCCTGAATCCAACTTGATGTAGTCTCCTGGCTTAATCTGCCGCGACATCAAAATATGTATACCGGCAAAAACGTTGGAGAGAGTGTCTTGAAGTGC
>CAZYGL010000250.1:0-3129 GCA_964647335.1 uncultured Syntrophomonas sp.
TACCCGCTGGATATGACTCAGACTGATTGGTGGACTACCTATTACGGCGGGACTGGATTCATGAGCCATTCCCATGGTATTGAAAAAGCCATGCAGGATGGGGGCAATCTGATAACCAGGCTGGAAAAGGCCGGAATCGATCCGGGTGTTGAGTTGGCAGTGTTAGCCGGAAATAACCAGATGTTCGGCTTGGTGCCCGGTGAGGGTTCCGGTCAGGGAGACGGTCTGGTCTTCCTGGAAAGCGTTTTTCATACCGATGGCATGACATCCCAGGGAGCCAGGATGATCGCTAAGACCCAGCTCTATGTCAACCATTTGGAGATGCTCTTCCATTCCGATGTGGCCGGATGGGTCGATAGACAGCTCCGCGATGACTGATGCGGTTTTATCGATTCTTCTTATGACCATGCTCGATATGTGCCCGGCAGGATCTGCCGGGCATTGGTTTTAATCGATCTGGAAATTTTGGAACCCGATACCTTATACCCTGGCATCCCCAGATGGAGAATGATTTCTTCAAGTCATATGATATATAATGAAGTTTGGATATATTTTGCACGGATGAAGGGAGATTAGCATGAAAAAAGTATTCACCGCCTGCCTGATACTGGTCCTGGGTCTGGGATTGGTTGGCTGCAGCCAGAAGCAAGCCTCGGAGGTCCCCGCTAAAACTATTACCATCGGAGTTATGCCTGATGTGGAGTCCATTCCTTTTTTAATTGCTGAAAAAAACGGCTATTTTACCAAACAGGGAGTTGCGGTAAAAATTGTTCACTTCAATGCAGCCAAAGATCGCGACAGCGCCCTGCAGAGCGGCCAGTTGGACGGTGTGATCACTGATGTTTTAGCGGTGGTTTTCGCCAATGAGGGCGGGATCAACCTTAAAATCTGCGCCAAGAACGACGGCAACGTTGAATTGATGGCGGGAAAGAACAGCGGCATCAACAGTATAACTGACCTTAGAGGCAAAAGTGTCGGCCTTTCAACCAACACTATTATGGAGTATACTGCTGACCAAATGCTGGCAGCGGGAGGCTTGAAAGCTGCCGAAGTCAAGAAAGTAGCCATTCCCCAGCTGCCTACCCGTTTGGAGATGCTCCAGGGGGGCAAGGTGGAAGCGGCTATCCTGCCCGAACCCTTGGCAGGACTGGCAGTCAAGAATGGAGCCCGGGTTTTGGCAAGCACCGATGCCATGGGTACTAAAGCTGGGGCTATCGCCTTTACCGGCAAGAGTTTGCAGGAAAGCCCGGCCGAAATCAAAGCAGTCTTCCGGGCTTACAATGACGCAGTAGCGTATTTGGCCCAGGAACCTTTAGCCAGTTACGTCGATTTCATCATCGAGGCCCAGGGGTTTCCGGCTGAGGTCAAAGATTCACTGCAACTCCCCAAATATAGCCAGGCTGCCCTGCCCAGCGAGGCAGTTTTCAATGATGTGGTCAAATGGCTGAAGGACAAGAACCTGATAAAAGGCAGCTATGAATACAAAAACCTGGTCGATGATACGGTTTTGAGGTAATTTTTAAGGTGATATCAGTACAAGAGCTTTCCGTAGCCTACGGGGAAAACCAACAGCTGACACCGGCCCTGGACAAGGTGACCATCGAGATCGCCAGCGGGCAGATATACACATTTATCGGTCCTTCCGGCTGCGGCAAGTCCACCTTTCTCTACATTCTAGCCGGGATTCTGAAGGACTACCAGGGTATCGTGACCATGGACGGCAAGCCGGTCGATCCCAAAAAGCAGCGTATTGGGCTGATCCTGCAAAACTATGGGCTCCTGCCCTGGAAAAATGTTTATCAGAATGCCATGTTGGGCGTAAAAATCAAGGATCAGCCAGCTGACGATCCATATGTCCAGTATATTTTTCAGCAGTTGGGGATCGAAGACCTCCTGGGCCGCTATCCCAAGGAATTGTCCGGCGGGCAGCAGCAGCGGGTTGCGATCGCCCGGGCCTTTATCCTGAAACCTGACCTGCTTCTCATGGATGAACCCTTCTCGGCTCTGGATGCCATCACCCGTGAGGAAATACAGGATCTGTTCCTCAATATATGGAAACAGCACCAGGTGACCACGGTTTTCATCACCCACAGCGTTGATGAAGCCTTATACCTGGGATCCAAAATCGTGGTGTTTTCTCCTGCGCCGGGCAAGATCATCGACGTCATCGATAATCCTTGTTTTCAGCTTGAGAATCTCCGTGCCCGGGATGAATATTACCGCATGTCCAAACAGTTGCGAAAAATGTTGAGCGAGGAATGGTCGAAGCAGTGAGGGACAAGTGGCAAGGTGCAGCGTATAGTTTTATTGTTGTGTTGGTGTTGTGGGGATTGGTTTCCTGGTGGCTGGACATACCCATCATCCCGTCACCTTTAGCGGTATTTCAAAACATCCTGGATATCTATGTCGCCAAAATGCAAATCCATGTGGCAGCCAGCTTGGTGCGAATCCTGGCCGGGATCATCATCGCCATCCTGGTGGGAGTGCCTCTTGGTTTCCTCATGGGGTATTTCGAAAAGGTTGACAAAATATTCTCACCCCTGGTCTATTTCACCTATCCGGTTCCAAAATTAGCCCTCCTGCCTATCGTTATGCTGCTGTTCGGGCTGGGCGAGACTTCCAAGCTGATCATGATCATACTCATCATCGTTTTCCAGATCATAATCACCTCACGGGACGCGGTAAAATCAATACCTGCCGAAACTTATCGTTCCCTGCAATCGCTGGGGGCCAGCAGGCGGCAGATGTTCACCGAGATAATCGTTCCCGCTTCCCTGCCGGAAGTCCTTACCGCAACCCGCCTGGCCCTGGGAACTGCGGTATCGATACTATTCTTCACGGAAACCTTCGGTACCGAGTACGGCATGGGCTACTTCATTATGGATGCATGGATGCGGGTCAATTACCTGGAGATGTATTCAGGCATCGTGGTCTTGAGTTTTATGGGATTCGTCATTTTCACCTTGATCGACCTCAGCGAAACTCGCCTCTGCTCCTGGCGCTAACCCCCCTTTTGTCAGGGGGGACGGAGTTGTTGACACTTAAATGTTTCGCTAAAATTTTTAAGCAACACCGTCCCCCAGACACACATGGAGCGGTTCAAAGGCAGCTGTTAAGCGGGGATTGCTG
>CAZYGL010000251.1:0-3104 GCA_964647335.1 uncultured Syntrophomonas sp.
TTGAAAACAATTACGGAAAAGTAGAAAGAAGGGGAAATTTGTGAAGAGGAAATTACGCCATATCACGTTGTTCATTGTCATTTCGGGTTTGTTACTTGCAACGGCAGGCTGTGGGAATAACACAAGTAGCTCCTTGAGTAATTCGCCCAATCCCCAATCCTTAGTTTCGACCCCAAGTACGACGGACATATCTATCGCAACGTCATCAAATAACCAGAGTAATGTTACTGTTCCTACCAACACAACTAAATCTGCGACGAATGCTGCGACGACTCAGTCCAGTAAACCACCCGCAAGCACTACTAGCGTCACTCCGGCTCCAACAACGGCAGCAAATAATCAAAGCATGACCGTCTATGTCGGTGCTACCGGGACAAAGTATCACTACGAAAATTGCAGGACCCTTAAGAACACCAAAATCCCAATGAGCATTACTGATGCCAAGGACAAAGGATATACTCCCTGTGGCGTCTGCCATCCTCCTCAATAAGGACAAGGATAAATCATGTGGGATGTATGTGCGCTAATTGGTTTGTTGGGTTTTTTCATATCACTATGCTGCACAATTGGTTTTGCCATAAAACAGAAATCATCCTGGCGCAAGTGGTTGGTTGGGACTGGAGTCTGCCTGGTCGTCTTCTTAATCGGCGCTGTAAACAGCCCGTTACCCACTAAATCTATTGCCGGTATTCCAAGCGTACAAGATCAACTTGATTCATCCGCTACGGTTCTAGAACTAGACAACCCGGCAAGTAGCCCAGAATCCTTACCCCCGGGTCAGTGTAAAGTTCATTTCATTGATGTTGGCCAGGCGGATAGCATCTACATTCAGCTACCCGATCATATCGATATTCTAATCGATGGCGGAAACGCCAGCGACGGTCAGCTCGTGTGCAACTACCTCCGGGACCAGGGATCTGATGATATAGATCTCCTGATTGCAACCCACCCACATGAGGATCACATTGGCGGCCTCCCTGATGTATTCAATACCTTCAGAGTAGAACAGGTTATCGACAGCGGAATCTCCGAGAACACAGCCATATATGAAACATACCAGAGTAGTGTCAATATCGAGGGGTGTTCATACGAAGTAAACAACAAGCAGACTTTCGGTTGGGGAAATATAGTTTTTCAAATATTGACAGAGTACAGCCCCAACCTGTCAACCAATAATGTCAGTGTCGTTTCCAGGCTTGATACCGGTGATATTGAGTTCCTTTTCATGGGGGATGTAGGAATTTCATCCGAACCTTTGATTCGGGGTGATATTGCCTCAGATGTATTAAAGGTAGGGCATCACGGCAGCAATTCATCCACCGGCATAAGTTTTCTCGCAAGAGTAAAACCGAAGGTTGCAATTATCTCGGTAGGTTCCGACAACGACTACGGTCATCCTTTCCCAACGACCCTGAGGAGAATCGAAGCAGCAGGAGCAACAGTATATCGCACCGATCTATGCGGAAACATTGTGGTCGCAACGGACGGCAATACCTATTCAGTGGTAACGAATAAGAATCAGCCTCCCCCGGTTGCGCCTATTGTATACCCAACATCAAGCACATCTGCTTCTAGCAGTGGGGGGTACGTCGGAAGTAAAAATTCAAATAAATACCACTACCCCGAATGCAGTGCTGCTCAAAAGATTAAGGAGACCAATAAAGTATTGTTCACTGATCAAGCGGAGGCTTTAGCTGCAGACTATGTCCCATGTGCGATTTGTAAACCTTAATGCGAGGAAGGACTGAGGAATAATAAATCAATTGAGGTGACCGCTTCTTTTTTATGGAATAGATGCAGTCACTTAGACAGTGGACTATATTGTTAACAATAAAACCTTCACCGTAACTATCACAGCATATACAAGACTAAATGAGGGAGTATGTGCGCTTAGTGGAGTTTATACAAGTGTAGAAATTTTTATTTATGAGTAAATTTATTGAAACATCACCCATACAAAATTTAATAAAAGCAATTAAAAATACAGGGCCTCAAAAACCCTGTATTACTGTGTTTTATATGGTGGGCCATGAAGGACTTGAACCTTCAACCTTGTGATTAAGAGTCACCTGCTCTGCCAATTGAGCTAATGGCCCAGGACCGTCTTGTCTGCAACAATTAAGATTATACCGCCCTGCTATCCATAAATCAAGAAGCCGGCAGGATAAATTTGCGCTGTTGTGCTATTGTATGCTTATGAATATCGATGATACATATGATCTGGCCGGATTACAGGGTACCGAGCCAGGATTCCGGGAGGGATAGGATGAAAAGCGTGTATATAACCAATGGGCGTGGTGAGGAATTTGCGGGTTTGGTATTTGAGCCTCCCGCGGAAAGCAGGTATATGGTGGTTATCTGCCACGGCTTCCGGGGCGGGAAGGAGAATGGAGGCAAGCTGTTCAGATGGGCTGAGCGGTTGCAGGGATTAGGCCTGGGTGTCGCGGCCTTCGATTTCAGCGGCAGCGGCTCCAGCCAGGGTGAATATGAAAACATAACCTTAAGCCGCCAGGCTGAGGATCTCAAAGCCATAATCGATTATGCGGACCGGGAATTCCACCGTCCAATAATACTTCTGGGGCGGAGTTTCGGCGGCAGCACGGTACTGGCAGGAGGGTCCGGGGATGAGCGGGTGGCCGGATATGTGCTGTGGTCGGTGCCGGCTTTTTTGGAGAAGACTTTTGCCGTGATGCTTGGCCCTCTGTATGAGGATTTAGCGGCAGGTCGGATGGTGACAGTGCATGATGAGGCCGGGAGATACCGCCTAGGTCCTGGTCTGGTCCGCGATTTCGCGGTTCATGACATGGCCAGGTATGCGGATCAGATTGGGGAGCGGCCGGTCTTGATCATCAACGCCCGGGATGATGAGCTGGTTGCCCCGGAAAATCCTGTATATCTGCATGAGAAGTTGAAAAATTGCACTTTATATATGGTAGAGGAAGCCGGGCACCGTTTCCTGGAGAAGGCCTGGCGCAGGGAGGACCTGACTATAGAATGGCTGCAGAGGAATTTTGCCCTGCTGCCGGGTAAGACTACAGATTTAAATTCTTGGCAAATACATTGAGGGATGCCCAGCCGGGGACCCGGATGCGGGGCAGCAGGTA
>CAZYGL010000252.1:0-3093 GCA_964647335.1 uncultured Syntrophomonas sp.
TGCAGGAGCTTGATGTGGTAACGGTCATCGAGCTTGGAACGCAGGTAACTTATGTACACATCCACCACATTGGTGTCACCATAATAGCCATAACCCCAAACGTTTTCCAGGATCCTTTCCCTGCTCAGCACAATGTTTTGGTTTTCAGCCAGATACTTGAGCAGATCATATTCCCTTTTGGTAAGCTCGATAATATCATCTTTGTAGCTTACTGAATGCTGCCCCTGGTCTATGGCCAAGCCTCCTATTGATATAATATCGGGGGTGCGGAGCAAGGCTTGGCCGCGTTTTAAAGCCACCCGTATCCTGGCCAGCAGTTCTTCAATAGCAAATGGCTTGACCATATAGTCGTCGGCGCCCATATCAAGTCCCATTACTATGTCGGTAACTTCATCCTTGGCAGTGAGCATTATAACAGGCGTCCGCACTGATTGCCGCAGACGCCTGAGTACTTCCATTCCGTTCAGGGAGGGAAGCATCACATCGAGGATAATCAGATCGAAGGCGCCGGAAACAGCCCTTTCCAAGCCCAGGCGGCCATCTTGTGCGATTTCGACCTGATATCCTTCATGGGTGAGCTCTAATTCCATAAATCGAGCTATCTTAATCTCGTCTTCTACAACCAGAATTTTTTCATCAGCCACTGAACCATCTCATTTGCGATCAGATTTTGGAGCGGGGACCAACAAGTTGGAGTCTAATAATAATGTTTGCATAATCCGACTTCATAAACAAGGCCTGGAGTATCCGCGGACTGCTTTAGTCCTTGGATATGGAAGCCGCCACCTGTTCGCTTATTTTTGTGGCAGCAGATGACATATCATCGAAGGTTTTATTTATAGGCATATCTGTCGAGCCAGGTCTTTCCAACCTGATTTTGTGGCCGGTAAATAAAGCGGCCAGGAGACCGATTACCGTAAGCGGCGGAACGAAGACGGTTACAATGATGACAACTGTGAGGGACAGGTCCATAATTATGCGGTTGTTTTTACTGACTATAAATTTGGTCTCATTGCAGGCTCTGAACCATTTTTTGAGTTTCTCCCCAAAACCAGACATACACGTGGTGGTTGGCTGCGGAGGTTTGATCTTACCCTGCTGCTCAAGATATACCAGAGCCTCTACGATGTCACCATCGCATTTTTCCAGTGCTGCTCTGGCCTCCTCATAACTGACCCTGGCTCGGTTTCTTAACATTTCTACCAATTCCAGACTGACTGCCATTGGGATTCCCCCTTTGAATAATATTTACAGTCAAAATATACAACCTGCAATTTAGAGCAGGCTTAGAGCAACGTTAAGTTTTGATTAAAAAACGAATGTACTCTTTTGATTGGTTCATTTAGCATGGGGATCTTCGAGGTTATGAATTGGCAGCAGTGCTCGATTAATGACATGGAAATCGAGCAACTGTGTAAGTGGTGCTGAATCGGTGGAGAATATAAAATGGCGTCTTGAGGTGCAAGGAGAACTCATAGCACCCTGCGGTATGAACTGCGGATTGTGCACAAGTTGCCTGCGCTGAAAAACGAACAGAACAAGAAAGGCAAGCTTTGCTGCCATGATGGCTTAGGCCTGACCTGCGATCGGGAGATATTCCGCACTAAAAAGTACCCCTGGGGATGCAATTGGGATTAAACAAAATCGCGCAAATGGCTGCTGCAGGTCTGGTGGCGCAGCCTCTGCAGAGCCTTGGCTTCGATTTGGCGGATGCGTTCACGGGTAACGCCGAAATGATTACCCACCTGCTCCAATGTATGAGGCTGGCAGTCGTTTAAGCCAAAACGCATTTCCAGGACTTGCCGTTCATGTGGATTCAGCACCTGCAGTTGTTTGTTGATTTCGGCCTGTAAGGCAAAGTCTATGGCCGAGTCTTCAGGGGAAATCATATCCACATCCACAATGAAATCACCAAAAGTCGAGTTATCATCTTCTCCGATCGGTGTTTCCAGAGAGATCGGCAGGGGTCCGACGCGGAAAGCCTCCTCGACCATTCTTAACGGCAGGTCGAGCTTACCGGCTAACTGAAGTGTATTCGTTGACAGGTCATTGTCCTGCTCCAGGTTTTGGACTGCCTTGGTGACCTTGCGAACTGTTTCCGACATGTGGACAGGCAAGCGAATTATCCGGTCTTTATCAGATATGCCCCTGGAAATGGCCTGCCTGATCCACCAGGTTGCATAAGTGGAAAAGCGAAAGCCCTTACGATAGTCAAACCTCTCAACCGCCTTGATGAGGCCCAGGTTGCCCTCCTGGATCAAATCGAGGAAAGCCAGGGTATGGGTCATATAGATATATTTTTTGGCTATGCTGATCACCAGGCGCAGATTAGACAGGATCATTTTGTTCTTTGCAGTCTGATCTCCAGTTTCAATGAGTTGGGCAAGTTCGAGTTCTTGTTTCGCGGTCAGGAGGGGTGACTCGGCGGCCAATGCCAGGTAATCTTTGACCGAATCAAATCCGTAGGCAGTTAAACCGGTTGTGCTTACTGTCTCTTGTTCTGGAACCATGGATTCATCTTGACAACAACTAAATCTCATAGATAAGCCTCCTTACTGCCGTCCTACCTCAATGGGGGATTGACCAGAGCAAAAATCCATATAGTTTATGTTATAAGCAATAAACATGCCAAAAGCCGGGAGCTATGCAAGTGGCTTAGAAATTGGCACTAGTATTCTGGATTGGCAAACCGAGCGGAAATTAATCTTTGCTGCTGGAAAGCATAACAGACCAACATTGGGCTTGATCACCCCAAAAAGGCCTTTAAACAGGGCAGGCAAATATGCGAGGGCTGTTGGAAAATATTCCATGAACTTAGAGAACAGTAACTCGTCAATTTTTATCGGCACAAAAAAGAAAGAGCCATACCAAAACAGCTCTTTCATGATTTGTCGGTGTTTATCGGACGTTGGGCAGGGATTGGCAGTAGCAGAGCCTACAGCACGATGAAGTGTGCGTTCTTTTCTGATTTGAGATACTGGACCCTGGATTTGCTGATATTCTTCAGATTCTTGTTGTCGCTTTTATAGCGTCTCACGCGGCTCTGGACCGCAGCCTCGGTACCATAAAAGTAGCGGGTCTTCCATCCAAAAT
>CAZYGL010000253.1:0-3085 GCA_964647335.1 uncultured Syntrophomonas sp.
AATCCTCCTTTTTTGATTGCTGCGAAACAATCCAGGGGGTAACTGACCACCTTTTCCAGACAACTGTCAAGTTAAGTCCGTCTTCCTACACAGGAGTTTATAGAACTCCTGCCCATATTTTGATGGGTTCAGATGGAGTGTAGGGCAAGTTCGCGACCTACATCAATTCGCCGGTTCCTACCCCACTTCCCGATCCCGAATTCTCAATTCAAATAGAATTCTGGTGCTGGAGGAACTATAGGTCAAAGAGATATGATGTCAGTAGCCCCCTGCGGGATATGATCCGCAGGGGGCTACCACTCGTGTATAATGTTACTCAGGCATTTAGCTACTTATATTTCGGGGATATGTTGAGCGATCAGCTCCTCCAACACTGCTGCGATGCTCTTATGAGCCTTGTAGGAATATATCTTTACTCTGGCATGCAAGTCTCTATCTAGTTTGGTAGTAAGATAGACCCTGGTGTCGCTTATCTTGTCCTTGGGCGCGGAAGCCGCGGGTTGATGTACCATAGCGGGAGCAGATACTGCAGGGGCGGGCTTAGCCTTTACAAAGGACGTGGGAGGCATAGCTTCTGTCGGGATACTTTCCGTTTCTTCAGTCTCATGTGGTTGTTCTTCTTCCTCAGTTTCAGTAGCCTCGGCCTCAGCTTCGTATTGATCGTACTTCTCTGTGTTGTCTTCGATCTCGGTTCCGTGTTGTATTCTTTCTTTACTTTTAAAGATTGCCATTGTTCTTCTCCTCTCCGGTCTTGTTTATTTCGTACCTAAGTTTTCTTCGATCATACTTTCGATTACCTGCAATATAGTCCGGTCAGTACGTGCCGCCTCTAATCGCAGGAGCCTATGCTGTTCTCGTCTGATGTCGCAACTTAGCCTGACACGCCCTTGTTTCAATTCACTGTCTTGCGTTGTTGAGCCTTTCTTTTGAAACAGCTTCTTCGTTTGATTACCCATTGCATCCATCTCCTCATTGGATGTTTCATCGTTTCTCTGTTAATTTTGACCCTTGGCTGATTCATTCAGCATCGTATCCTTCTATTTCTTCTTGATAGGAATCATCATTCATCTCCTCCTTTACATTAAGACTTTTGACATTATCCTCCATGCCTACTATGTGGATCTCCCCCTGTTGTGGTAACGCGCTCCTCCTCCCCCTCAATATTATTGTTAGTAGTGCGGATGGGGAAATGTGTAACTGTACCGGTAGAAGTTCGTTTTCCGAATTCTCCTCTGTATCGTCACAGTGTTGAACACATATTACTTATGTAACGACGCGATGAGGCATTATACGAGGCAGCACAGAGCATGAAGAGCAGAAAGCAGTTGGAGTAACAGCGCCAGGAGGAGGCAGAAAATGACAGATGAGTTGAGGCATGAAAGGTCCATGAGGTAGTGACTATATACGGCAGGTGACGGCAGGTGAATCCGTCGGGACGTGAAGACCGCTGAGGACGCGGCTCTTAGGTATTCAGATGGGGGCGGACCTGCCTGATCGGTAGAGTGTGCGACTTCGTAAGCTTGACGTTTCACTTGATCCAATAGACTGGCGGGAGGCTATATCGCGATGACAAAGAGGTATGGGCTGACTCCATGGAGGAGACGTCCGGGGCCACACTAAGCGGTGACGTGGTGGTCGCTTATGAGAGGAGAAGGCTTGGCAACATTATCAGGGAAGACGAGGAGAGAAAACGATGAGTGGAGCCCGTACTGAATTTTCTGCATCCTATCATATCTTAGTGAACGGTCAGTTTTTTCTTCATACTGGAACTGGGCTTCACCTTTGCTAGCCACTTCGTGTATTCCTTCTCAGTGTTAAATATATAGCATAATCTTTGATCAACACCGGCTGCTATGATACGATACCATTGATCATTTCTTAAATTCAATGGAGCGACTTTCTCGGCAAAAGCTGACTGCATTGAGTTGGGAAACACATTGCTCACTAAAAATAGACCTTCCTGCAGGCTCATAAGATATCTCTTGGTCAATTTGTGATTGTCTTCCATATTCTTTCCTTTTTATAATATTATTTTTCATCATATCTTTCAGAATGCTCTTTGTGCTATATCCTCCGTAACATGACCAGATCGATGTCTAACCCATGACGAAGAATGTCGAGTCTGGATGAGGCAGCCACGAGGCTTTCGGAGTGAATCGGTTTGATCAGAAACGGGAAGAAGATGGGGCTGTTAATAACATCTTTCAACGGAGCTGAGCCGCCCTCCCGCGTATGTAGAAAGGCTTCGACCATCCAAGCAATCAGCCGTGAATCGTCAACGACCAGCGGCGCTCCGGCAGTGTAAATTCCATTAGTGCCGGTCTCTAGCAGCACACCCCAGTCCAGATAAGAACGGAGCACATACCGAGTCCGACGCTGAACGGTTTCTCTCTCGCCATATTGCTCTCGTATGCGGCGTTGAACCTGAGTAGCGGCGGAAGAGCCCTGAAGTCTCAAGAGCCGACCCACTTGCATCGCCACACCCGACCAAAAGGGATAGACGGCCATCACCATCCCCCAATGGAGTACAAGGTGATCACACCGAGGAACATCCCTTAGCAACTTCAGTCCGTCGGTACGCAGTGAATCCAGCTCCGTTGGAACCTTAATCCAGACCTTTGTTAGAATAGTTATTGTCTTGTCGATAGACCCACGTACATCCGTTCTCGAAGTCTGAAATGCTCCTTTTAAATCCTTTTGGAGAGTAGCCTTTATATCCACTGCTGTGTTCCCATCAAGTATAAGCGAGGATACTTTCTCGAGCCAAGCGAGATGAACAAGTCGGTCAAGACCAATCTGTGTTAGGCGGTTGCTACTCATTCGTTCGACCTCTCGATCTGAACAAGAGGGACTATGATTTCCTCGATCGAAATACCGCCGTGACTAACTATGCACTGTTTCTCTTGGACGAACGCCTGCCTAGCCGGTGCTATGAGAGCAAGGTAGTCCTCTGGAAGGCCCATGGGGCTCCATTCAAGTGAGACAGGAAAGCGTTCTTTCACTTTTCCGCGAAGAGCTGCGTCTGGATAAATGCGGACTCGTTCGCCGCGCAGGTCCGCCACAGCCCCTTCGGATGGACGACCGC
>CAZYGL010000254.1:0-3077 GCA_964647335.1 uncultured Syntrophomonas sp.
CATTTTGAAAAGGGGCTGTCGGCCAACACCCAGGCGGCGTATAGAAGAGATCTCTGCAAGTTCAGGGATTACTTGAGACAGAATCTCCAAGTCGATGATTGGGATAAGGTGAACAAAAAGCATATTTTGGCTTTCCTGGCTGGGGAAATGGACAAAAAAGCTGCTAATGCCAGTGTGGCCCGGACTTTTTCCAGCATCAAGGCCTTGTATAAATTCCTGGTAGCGGATGAATACATCACTCTTAATCCGGCTACGGATTTGGAAACGCCGAAGATAAAGCGCAAACTGCCCCATGTCCTCTCAATAGAAGAGGTGGATAAACTCATGGAACAACCCGACGTATTGGCGCCCTTGGGCTTAAGGGACCGGGCCATGCTGGAACTGATGTATGGGACCGGCATAAGGGTCTCAGAACTTTTGGCCCTGCAGTTGGAAGATCTTAATACAATGGCTGGATTTCTCCGTTGTGTGGGCAAAGGTCGCAAGGAAAGGATTATTCCGGTTAACCGGACATCCATCATGTGGGTGGAAAGATACCTGGCCAGAGCCCGTAATCAAATTTTGAAGGGGCGTCATGACAGGACCATGTTCCTGAACGTCCGAGGCAGGAGACTAAGCCGGCAGGGGTTTTTCAAAATACTGGTTCATTATGGGGAAAAAGCAGGCATTGAGAAGGAACTCAGCCCGCATACACTCCGCCACTCATTCGCAACTCACCTGCTTGAAAACGGCGCTGATTTGAGGGCTGTCCAGGAAATGCTGGGACACTCGGATATCTCCACCACCCAGATATATACCCACCTGACCAAAACCAGGTTGCGGGAAGTATATTACCATTATCACCCGCGCTCGTGATGGCATATCCTTACACCTTAATGTAGGGAGACTATCAGGAAACATTGAGAAATTAGGGAGAGGAATTGATCCTATGAGTAAAAGAGCGATTCTCTTGGTGTTGGACAGTGTCGGCATAGGCGCGGCAGATGATAGCTGTATGTATGGGGATGAAGCCTGCAATACCCTGAAACATACGGCTGAGGCCATGGGGGGATTGATACTTCCCCATATGCAGGCATTGGGATTGGGCTGCCTAGAGGAACTGCCGGGGGTAGAGCCAGCCTCACAGCCAAAGGGTGCGTATGGCAAACTGGTAGAGAGGTCCAAAGGAAAAGATACAACTACAGGGCACTGGGAAATGATGGGTATAGTCCTGGAACAGCCATTCCCCACTTATCCCCACGGATTTCCGAAGGATGTGATCCAGGAACTGGAAAAGAGGATCGGGCGCCAAACATTGGGGAATGTGGTGGCTTCAGGCACCGAAATTATTGCCCAGTTGGGGCAGAAGCACCTGGAAACAGGCTTTCCCATCGTTTACACTTCAGTAGACAGTGTTTTCCAGATGGCTGCCCATGAGGATATCATTCCCGTAGAAGAACTGTACCGGATGTGCCAGATCGCCCGGGAAATACTGAAGGGACCCAACGCAGTGGGAAGGGTTATCGCCAGGCCTTTCACAGGCAACCCGGGGAGCTTTGTCCGCACCCCCAGGCGGCACGACTTTTCGCTGAATCCTGGGCCCAATATTTTGGACAGTATCGTAGCCAGCGGGCAAAAAGTCATCGGGGTCGGCAAGATAAAGGATATCTTCGCAGGGCGTTCGATCACCGAATCCTATCCCATAGAAAACAATCGGGATGGCATGCAGAAAATCGTTGATATCTTGCAGGGCGAGTTTGACGGGATGGTCTTCGCTAACCTCATCGATTTCGATATGCTCTATGGCCACCGCAATGATGTGCAAGGGTATGCCAAGGCTCTGGAGGAGTTCGACCTCTGGCTCCCCGAGCTTTTTGCCGCCATGGGCCCAGAGGATGTGGTTTTCATATCTGCTGACCATGGGTGTGACCCGACTACATGCGGTACCGATCATACCCGGGAACAGGTACCAGTACTGGTCTATGGCGAAAAAATCGCAGCCGGTGCAGTTATAGGCACCCGCTCATCTTTTGCTGACCTGGGCCAGACTGTAGCTGATTATTTGGGTGTTGAAGCCAAAATGTATGCAGGCCAGAGTTTCTTGGCGTTGATAAGGAGATAAAAGATGGATGCCCAGGACATAATATTTAAAAAGAGAAACGGCGGGGAATTAAGCGGGGAAGAAATCGATTTCCTGGTTAAGGGTATTGTGGATGGCAGTATTCCTGATTACCAGACCAGTGCCTGGGCGATGGCGGTGTTCTTCCGCGGTATGAGCGAAACGGAAACCAACCGGCTGGCACTTGCCATGGCTTATTCCGGGGATGTAATGGATTTATCAGCCATAAAGGGTTACAAAGTCGACAAACACAGCTCCGGGGGAGTAGGGGACAAGACCACGCTGGTCGTGGTACCCCTGGCTGCCGCCGCTGGTGTGCCGGTAGCCAAGATGTCAGGAAGGGGACTGGGCCATACCGGTGGAACCATCGACAAGTTCGAGTCCATACCGGGCTTTCAGGTGGAGAGAAGCTACCGCCAGCTAGTTGAGCAGGTAAACCAGGTCCGGGCAGCAGTTGTAGCTCAGACCGGCAACTTGGTTCCAGCCGACAAAAAGCTTTATGCCATAAGAGATGTGACCGCTACCATAGATAGTATCCCGCTTATTGCTGCAAGCATCATGAGCAAAAAAATCGCTGCTGGGGCCCAGGGCATAGTCTTGGACGTCAAGGTGGGCAATGGTGCCTTCATGAAGGATCCCCGACAGGCAGCCGACCTGGCCCAGACCATGATGCGCATTGGCCGCGGTGCCGGTAAACAAGTGGCAGCCATCCTGACCGATATGAACCAGCCTTTGGGTCATATGGTAGGCAATGCCCTGGAAGTACAGGAAGCTATTGACCTGCTTGCAGGTGGAGGACCCGATGATCTCAAGCAATTGTGCACCTGCTTGACAGCTCACATGTTGCAGATGGCGGGAGTCAGGTCAGGATATGACCGGGCTGCTGAATTGGTTCAGGAATTGCTGCAATCAGGGGCAGGACTGACAAAATTCAAACAAATGGTTGCCGCCCAGGGAGGAGAACTGGATTATGAGCAGC
>CAZYGL010000255.1:0-3073 GCA_964647335.1 uncultured Syntrophomonas sp.
TGAATTGTTCGAAAACAGAAGGCAAACCCTCTTTGAGTTTGGAGATCGGCAAGGGGGTCCTGATACCCGCAACCACGTCTTCACCCTGGGCATTCACCAGGAATTCCCCGTATAAGGTTTTCTCTCCGGTAGAAGGATCACGTGTGAAAGCCACCCCGGTGCCGCAATCTTCACCCAGGTTGCCGAAGGCCATGCACTGCACATTTACAGCTGTTCCCAGATCATCTGGGATCTTGTTTATGCGGCGATACACTATGGCCCGCTGATTGTTCCAAGATCCGAAAACGGCCTTGATGGCCATAATCAGCTGATCGCTGACATCCTGGGGGAACTCGAAACCCTTGTTCTGCTGCACAACTGCTTTATATTCCTGTATGATTTCCTTGAGTTCGGCAGCTGGAATCTCGTAGTCGAAAATCAGGGCCAATTTGCGTTTATGTTTTTCCACAATGGAGTCAAAGCTGCCATGTTCAATATCCAGAACCACACTGCCGAACATTTGGATAAAGCGGCGATAGCAATCATAGGCAAATCTCTCGTCACCGGACAAAGTTGCCAGCCCCAGTACACTGGCGTCGTTCAGGCCCAGGTTCAAGATCGTATCCATCATCCCAGGCATGGAAACAGCGGCGCCCGACCTGACCGAAACCAGAAGCGGGTTATCTTTATCTCCAAATTTCTTGCCGGTCCTGTCTTCCAGGGTCTTTAGAGCTGCAAAGGCCGCGTCCAGCATGCCCTCAGGAAATTGTTGCCCCAGTGCCAGGTATTCGTTGCAAGCTTCAGCAGTGATAGTGAAACCCGGAGGCACAGGCAGCCCGATTCTAGTCATCTCCGCCAGATTGGCGCCTTTCCCTCCCAGGATGGCCTTCATCTCCGATTTTCCTTCTTCAAACAGATAGACGAATTTTTTGCTAGACATTACTTAACCTCCTATAGTAGATTTCAAGTATTTTGCTGGCCGTTTCTTCTACCGCCCGATTGGTCACATCAATGATGGGGCAACCCAATTTTTTCATCACCTTGCTGGCGAACTCCAATTCCTCCAATATGCGCTCATAATTCGCGTAGGTAGCTTGAGCTGTAAGTCCCATGGTCTTGAGGCGCTCCTTGCGGATACTGTTTAGCAAATCCGGTTTGATCGTCAAGCCGATCACCCGGCCCCTTTCAACCTGGAATAACTCATCAGGCGGAGCCAATTCCGGCACTAACGGCACGTTAGCCACTTTAATCCGTTTATGGGCCAAGTACATGGAAAGCGGGGTCTTGGAGGTTCTGGATACGCCAACAAGGATCACGTCCGCTTGCGGAATACCACGGGGATCTTTGCCGTCATCATAGCGCACTGCGAATTCCACCGCTTCAACTCTCCGGTAATACATTTCATCCACCTTGCGCAAAAGACCCGGTTCCCTCTTGGGGGTAATGTGGCTGGCTTGCTCAAATGCAGAAATAATAGGTCCCAGGATGTCGACACAAACAACCCCGGCTTTAGCTGCCTCTTTGCGAAGAAACTCCGCTAGTTCGTCCAGGACCAGGGTATATGCGATCAAAAAATCGTTTTCTGCTGCCTGGTGAACGACCTCCTCCAGGGTGGCTTCATCAGAAATATTGGGTATTTGCCTGATTTCCATAGACCCGGAGTTGAATTGGCTGGCGGCGGCCCTCACCACCATCTCAGCTGTTTCTCCAATGGAGTCGGAAACTATATACACCCCCGGTAAATGATTGCTCAAAATTTCTAACCTCCTTGTTTATTTAAAGGCCAGGTCCAGGAAGAGTCGAGTGATATTGGTTTTGGTGATCCTCCCCACCACCTCGAGGTTGTCTTCTCCCGGTTGGCCGATGAAACGCCGGACCACTGGCAGGGCGTCCACTTCGTGTTCTACAATTTTTTTCACCGCTTCCACCACGGTATCATCTCCCGCGGCAGTGATTATGTTAGGCATCCGGGTCATGATCACACTGACCGGCATCTGATGAATATCGACTTTGCCCAGGGTGGTCTTCAGCAGGTCTTTGCGAGATACTACCCCTACCAGGTTATTCTTTTTATCCACCACGAATATAGTCCCTGTATCCTCCAGGAAGAGGGTCACAATAGCATCATATATACTGCATTTTTCTTTCACAACTACGGCCATCGACATTATATCCTTGACCCTATATTGATTGAGGATTTTCTTGATCTCATTCGATGCACCATCAGCCCTGTAAGTATATCCGACCCGCGGTTTGGCTTCCAGGTATCCGGACATGGTCAGAACTGCCAGATCAGGGCGCAAGGCTGCCCTGGTAACCTCCAAGAGTTCGGCAATGCTTTCGCCTGTGATCGGGCCGTGGCTTTTGACAATTTCCAGGATTCTTTCTTGGCGTTCATTTAGTTCGATTATTTTCACCACCCAATTATGCTATACTTTTTGGGCCAAACTACACTAATTATATATACTATATTGAACAAAAAAATCCTGTTTAACAATTAAATTTTTAGGCCACAATTTTCGAGAAATCAGCCACCTTTTGGCACAACCTGGCAATTGACTTCAGTATGCCCAGGCGAGCCGCTTTCAATTCCTCTTCTTCCACCATCACCATCACAGCATCGAAAAACAGATCCAATTCCGGACGCAAGCCGGCTAAAAGCAGCATTGCATCCGCAAATTGTTGGCTGGCCAGGGCTTGGTCCACCTCGGATTTTGCCACCAGATATTTTTTATGCAAGGCTATTTCGCTGCTGTCAGCCAGCATTTCAACCGTTACCTTATCACTCTCCCATTTCTTGGAGAGGTTGAAGGAACGGTTGAAAACTACCATTAAATCCTCGAAGTGTTCTTGGTTCTTGCAGGCACTGATCGCTTCAGCCCTCTGCATGATCTCTTTCAAATCGGCACTCCCTTGATAGAGGGCCGCGTCGACTATGTCATAGGAGAGACCGCGCTCCAACATGACTCCCCTCATCCTCTGCAGGATAAACTCACTAACCTCCAGGATGGTTTCAGCCTGGCTTTTGGCTGGCTTTACCGCTTGCAAGCCATCATAGGCCTGGGCGATGATTTCCCTTAGGTCAAGCTGCAAA
>CAZYGL010000256.1:0-3032 GCA_964647335.1 uncultured Syntrophomonas sp.
AGCGCCTGCCTTACAAGCAGGATGTCGGCGGTTCAAGCCCGTCATCGCCCACCAATAAAACCTTGAATTCCCCGGAGATATCCGGGGTTTTGCTTTTTCGATCCAGAGCACCTGTAATCCAAGCAAGGAGTGCAGGTGTTTTTTTCGGTGCACCGGCGGGAGATCCGGCCCCAAAAAAGGCTTAAAGGCTCTGGTGATTAGATTTTACTTGGACATTGTACTAAAATATGAGTGAACGATGTCTGTTGAATGCCTTAAGGAGGAGTATGATATGCACCTTACCGAAAATGTGAGAAGATTTGGTAACCGTCATTTCAACTACTTCGTCGTAGGTAAGCGGGATGCTGCTATCGTTGAATGCGGCGTGAGCGGCGGAGTTTACAGTTTCAGCCAGGAGTGGTCCAACTTGAGCCCCAAGCCGGACATTCGCCACCTGTTGATCTCCCATGCCCATTTTGATCATGTTTGTGGAGTGCCGGCCCTTCGGGAATTATTCCCCCAGGCTAAGGTGGGAGCTAGTGCTGAAGCCAGGCGTATTCTGAGCAAGAGCAAAGTGCTGGCCAATTTTTTTGCCCAGGATGTCAAGATGTCCGAGGTGTTGCATGAGCAGGGCCTGATACCGCTCATTCCGCCCCGTGCGGTACCCGAAACCATTACGGTGGAAACTGTCATAGCTGCTGGTGATAGTATCAAACTATCCGGAATAGATTTGCGGGCAATAGATGCTCAAGGCCACAGCCCTTGTGGTCTGGCCTTCTATTTGCCCCAGGACAAAGTGATGTTCGTGGCTGATGCGGGTGGCTTTCAGATCAGGGATGATTTTCTCTTCCCGATATTTTTCCAGGATTATCGGATCTATATCGAAACCCTGCGCAGTTTGCGAGGATATCCAGCACGGATCGTAGCCGTTCCCCATGAGAGGATCTGGTTTGATGATGACGTGAAGGCTTTCTTCGACCGGGCCATTAACCAGGCCCAAGCGGCGTATGATGATATAGCTGTCATGCTTGACAAAGGCTGGGATGAAAAGGATATGAATGATTTCTTGTTCCAACGGTATTACAGGGACGACCTGCGTATCTATACCCCTGAAAACATCAGGGGTTGTGTAGAACTGCTGATCCGCCGCGTAAAAGAATGCCTGTAAAATGCTGGCATTTATGGTTTATGGTTAAATCCTATCGGGAGGATAAATACTCAGGCAGACTGTAATTGGCAAGGCGTATTGATATGGCTACATATTTTCCACTACATGGTAATCGATGATCTCGGCTTCTGCATCGTCCTCTTCGATGTTTTGATAAACCGGGGTAATGGTATAACTGCCGATTGCTTCAGTGGCCAAATCGCCCCCGCATTTCCAACATTCGGCATACTCCTGACCGGTCCAACCATGCAGGGCATAGGTACTGCCGCCTTTTGTAATGAGTTTAATATTCTCGTCCTGCCACCATCGCCCTGCATCCTCATAAGGCTTGGTTTCCTGGTTGAGGTAGAATATATCGGTTGCGGCAGTTTCGATTTCTTCAGCAGAAAGGGTCCGGCCTTTGATGCCGAACTCCTCATTGGCAGCCGCCAGGGCTGCTCTAATCTCCTCCAGACTCAGATTTTTCATTTCCTCGGGGGATACATTGCTGAAGACCAGGTCTAATAAATCTTCGGCTCCGACTCCTATTGTACTCTCCTCTGACCAGAGACGATATTCGGTGCCATCAGCCAGGGTTAGGAGCCAATCATCACCACTAAGTGCCTCTATCTCTGCTCCCTCGGGGAGCTGCCATTCACCTCCTCCCAGGTATTCTACTGCCAGTTCCTCGATTGATGGGACCTCATGCGGATCATGAAAATGGGGATTAATGCCTGCCTGGGCCATAGCAAAACCTCCTTCCAAAAGAATATGGCCTCCTAATTGTGGGGAAATCATTGAGGCCGTATGGTGAGTTTAGCAATAGAAGAATACCTGGACCTAATCATCCAGGCATCAGAGCTCGTAGAAACATACTGCCAGGAGGCCTGGTCCGGTATGTACCCCAAGAGCTGGGCTGATATCTGAGAAAATAAGCTCGCGCAGGTTGGACATTTTCTTGAGTTTTACCAGCATACCATCGCCTTCGGCTTGGGCGGCACCGTGCATGACCGCAAGACTGAAGGGTCGATTGCCTACGCTTTCCTGCACTAGTTCAATGAGCCTCTCGATAGACTTTTGCCGGCCTCTAACTTTTGCGTGAGTATAGTATATTCCATCCGGATTGATCCCAATGATAGGCTTGAGGTTGAGGAATTCACCCAGCATACCTGCCACCAATCCGATCCTGCCCCCCTTGCGCAGGTAATCGAGGGTTTCGATAACGTAATAAGCCTTGACTTTGGGCTGCAAGGCCAGGAGCCTTTCCCACACTTTTTCAAAACTCAGTCCCTGGAAAATATTGCGGGCTGCATCCAGAACCATCCAACCTGTGGCCATGGATAGGGTTTTGCTGTCAAACACACTGATTGAGATATTATCGAAATCCTTCGCGGCCAGCTGCATGGCTTGAAAGGTTCCGGACAAACCGCTGGAAAGAGCAATGGCTAATATGTGCGTGAAACCTTCCTGGCGCGCTTTCTCATAAGCGGCTCTTATTTCCTGGATGTTGGGCATGGAAGTTGTGGGAATTTCACCCGGCATACGGTTATACACATCGATAGGTTGTATGTCGACCCGGTCTGAATATTGTTCATGAGGGTAAATTACCTTAAGAGGCAGAATGGTGATGTTGTACTGATCGACGAATTCCTTGGGCAGGTCGCAGGCACTGTCAGCAATCAGGGCGATCTTGTCCGACACTTGTTTCACTCCTTTGCAGCGGTCTCTAGTCTGGCCGCCTTGGTAATTCCATTTTAGATTATTGCGGTCGGATAGGCAAAATAATCCTGCCGGGAGAAGGAGCATCATTTTACTAGGTTGTTTAGCCCTTGACAGGGTGGGCAGCAGAAGATAGAATTGACAAGTAAAGCAAAAATACTTTACACAGGGAGGGGCCCGATGCTGG